>CAZWLP010000055.1:0-17796 GCA_964634565.1 uncultured Rikenellaceae bacterium
ACTTTTTACTTTTTACTTTTTACTTTTTACTTTTTACTTTTTACTTTTTACTTTTGTCTTTATTCAATCCAATGATCCTTTAGTACCGTAAATGTCTTTTCGATTACCCTGTCTCCAGATTTAATCCTGGCAATGTATACTCCCGGTCCAACTTCCCCGAATACATAATCAGGATTTCCTATCCTCGAAGCAATTTGATCTTCCGACATACCATAGGATTTCATTCTTTCAATCATATTCTGAGTTTGCTTCTTCTCAGCCTCAGTCTTTTCTCTGAGAATTTTATTAAATTTCCAGTTAAACTCATAAACACCTTTTTCACTCTCGCAATTTATTGAATTTAAAACTCTTTCTCCATCAAGTATTTCCAGTACTGCATCATTAATTGAACCATCAACATAATAATAGACATGTACACCAGGTTCTTTACTCTGTCCTGCAAAATTATTACTGGAACTTGTATACGATTTATTACTAATCCATTTAACACTGTTCTGGGGTTGAAACAATACAATATCAGAAGCAAGAACATCTGACTTCAGTCCGGCCAGATAGGATATATCAGCGATCCAGATACTACGACCGTGAGTTGCAACTATCAGATCATTTTCACGTGGATGAATCTTTAGGTCCTCTATTGCAACAAAAGGCATATTATTTCTTAGTTCATTCCATGTTTGTCCGCCATCGATAGAAACATGAACCATCTTTGTACTTCCAACAAAAAGCAGATTGGAATTATCAGGGTGCTCCCTTACAACGCAAAGTGGATTATCGGGCAGTCCGGCTGAAATATCAACCCATGTTTTACCAAAATCATCAGTCTTCCAGATATAAGGCTTGAAATCGTCTCGCCTGTATCCTGTAACGGTAACATAAGCCCTGCCGGGATAAGTTGCAGATGTCTCGACCCTGCTAACCCAGTAAGCGGGGTGACCTTTAATATTTGAGGTGACATCTTTCCACTCCTTACCATCATCCTTTGTAAGCCATACCTTACCATCATCTGTTCCAATCCATAATAGTCCGGGTTGAACGGCAGACTCTTCCATTGTAACAATGGTACAGTATTGTATATTACCGGTACCCTGGATCTTAGCTTTATCATTTGTTGTTAAATCTTCGCTTATCTCGGTCCATGTATCACCCCTGTTAGTAGATTTAACAACCTTATTGCCAGCATGATAGATAACAGCAGGATCGTGAACAGAAGCTACTATAGGAGCATTCCATGCCCAGCGATCCATGCCTTCGTACCTGATACTTTTTGTTTCACCGCTTAACTGATCTCTCCTGCTTATTGGCCCAAATTGTGACTCATTATAAAGGTATCTTGAATCTCCCTGTGCAACAACATTATACATGCCATCTCCACCTCCTACACGCTCCCAATCTCCGATTACTATTGGTGAACCGTCTTTTTTTGTTGATGGTCCTTTTACAGAACCGTTATCCTGCATTCCTCCGTAAACATTATAAGGATATTCCATATCATATCCAACAGCCACAAACTGCCCAACATCCTTCATCTCAGGATGATACCAGTTTTCACCCCTGTCGTAGCTTATACCCATTCCATGGTCATAGCCAAGTAGCATATGATCGGGATTACTTTTATCGATCCACATTGCATGATTATCGCCTCCGAAATTAAAAGGTCTGTGCCACTCTTCTCCCCCGTTATTGGTTTCAAACATACCTGTAGCCATAACATAAACATGTTCAGGATCGACCGGATCGACCAGTATATGGTTATAATAATAACCGGGTCCTCCACCAATAGCTTCATCCTCCGGTCCGACCTTTCTCCAGGTAGTTCCCTTATCGTCAGACCTGTAAACTTCCGACCCAATTTCCTGTCCCTCAGGAGGAATTCCGTTTAGCAACTGATTATATCTCTCCTTATCGCTTACTCCTTTAATATTATTATTTTCAATATTAGCGTAAATAATATTTGGATTGCTCTCAGAAACATCAATTCCAATTCTACCAATCATACCTGCCGGAAGACCTTCTACAAGCTTTTCCCACTTATTTCCGCCATCAGTGGTTTTATATATCCCTGATCCCGGGCCACCGGCATTAAACGTCCATGGTCTTCTTACCTTGTCGTACATAGCAGCATAAATGATATCAGGGTTAGCAGGATCCATTGTCATATCTATAGCTCCTATAAACTTACCATGATCCTTAACTTCCAGCACCTTTTCCCAGCTAAGACCACCATCCTTTGTCATATACACACCACGCTCTTTATTGTCTGAGTAGAGATGTCCCTCGGCTGCTACCCATACAATATCTGAATTATCAGGATGAATCAAAATACGTCCAATATGATGAGACTCTTTAAGACCCATATTTGTAAATGTTTTACCTCCGTCGGTAGACTTATAAACTCCGTCACCATAGTAGGCTGTTCTGCTATTATTAGCTTCACCGGTACCAACCCATACTATATCGCTATTATTCTGGTCGACCTTAACCTCACCTATGCTTATTGGACCAATATTATCAAAAACAGACTCAAAAGTGATTCCGTTATTGGTAGTCTTCCACAAACCTCCACTTGCAAGTGCAGCATAAAAAGTAGTAGGATTATCTTCTACTACATCAAAGGCTACATATCTTCCTCCCTGCCTCGAGGGACCTATTGATCTGTACACCACATTATCTAGTACAGACTTGTCAAGCTGTTGTGCCTTAAGATTATAACTCGCTAAAATTGCTGTAAAAACAAACAATAATTTTATCGATGCAGAGTGTAAGTTGATTTTTTTCATTTTATTATAGTTTTATAAACCTACAATTTATAATTATAATCCCAGATGTCAACGAAGCTATTAAATTCCATAGGAATTTTTAACAGCTTTTAACAGTTAATTGTTTTTCATAAATTTGAATGTCCGAAATTAAGGAAGGATAGGCAAAGTATAAAATAAGGAAGTAAACCAACAATTAAATAAATGGGCTCAAGAAACAAAAGAAAAAAGATTGGCATTCTCACTGCAGGAGGTGATTGTCCGGGGCTTAACGCAGCTATAAGAGGAGTTGGAAAAACTGCAATCAAAGAGTATGGAATGAAAGTATACGGCATATCCGATGGTTTCTCCGGTCTTATTACAAAAGATTATTTTGAGCTGACAGAAAGCAGGTTATCAGGTATTCTGACTTTAGGCGGAACAATTCTGGGTACATCAAGAGAGAAACCATTTAAGAAAAAAGATACGGAGAACAATTCAATCAGTAAACCCGAACTTATAGTAGAACACTACGACCAGATGGGTCTCGATTGCCTTGTCTGCATCGGTGGGAACGGAACCCTTAAAACAGCGCATCGATTAAGCGAGGCTGGATTAAATATTATCGGAGTACCTAAAACTATCGATAATGATGTTTTTGGGACGGATCAGACTTTTGGATTTGACTCGGCAGTCACAATTGCAACAGAAGCAATAGACAGACTCCACTCCACCGCCAATAGTCATAAGAGAATAATGGTGATCGAGGTTATGGGGCATCATGCAGGCTGGGTAGCACTATATTCCGGCATGGCTGGTGGTGGCGATGTTATATTGATTCCGGAGATTCCATATGACGACGAGACAGTGATTGAGTATCTTGAAGAAAGGGCCGAGCAAAACAAAGACTATTCTATTGTTGTTGTAGCAGAGGGCATAACTATTCCATCCAGGAAGAAAAAGTCTGCCGGCCTGTACATTGCCAAGATGATAGCACAAAGAACAGGTCTGGAGACAAGGGAAACAGTACTTGGTTATATTCAGCGAGGCGGAACACCTACGGCATCAGACAGGATACTGGCTACCAGGTATGGATCTTCGGCAGCGAATCTTATTGCTGAGAATAATTATGGTAATATGGTAGCACTGAAGGACAATATTATTATACCGGTTCCTCTTAAAGATATAGCAGGAAAACTTAATCTTATAACTCCGGATCATCCTCTTGTTAAGAAAGTAAGAGCCATGGGTTCCTGTTTTGGAAGCCGCGAAGAAAATAATTAGCATGTACGAAAAAAATCAGGCATATATACCGAAAGAAATCAGCTGGTTATCATTTAACCACAGAGTGTTGCAGGAAGCTGATAATCCAAAAGTTCCCCTTATTGAGAGAATAAGATTTCTAGGAATTTATTCCAATAACCTGGATGAGTTTTTCAGGGTAAGGGTTGCCACGATAAAAAGACTCGCCAAACTGAATTCAGAATCGTACAGCATTCTTGGCTATAATGCTGCCGATACCCTTAAAGAGATTACCAGGATAGTCCTTGTACAAAGGAAGTATTATGAAAATATTTATAAAAGAATAATAGAGGAGCTTGAGAAAGAGAAAATCATTTTCAAAAACGAAAATAACCTCAGTGCAGAGCAGGATGAGTTTGTAAGCAACTACTTTCGCAGCAGGCTTAAACCAATATTGATGCCATTCTTTATCAGAAAAGAGAATTCAACAGCAACATTAAAGGATGATGCAATATATTTTGGCATTACAATAACTCCACTTAAAGCATCAAAAAAGATAAGATATGCAATTATGGAAGTACCCACAAGGGTGCTGCCCAGATTTATTATTCTGCCTTCCGGCACAGATGAAACAAATATTATTTTTCTTGATGATATTATCAGGCATGGACTGAAAGAACTTTTCTCATTATTTAAAAACAAGGAGATAAGTGCTCATACAATTAAGGTAAACAAGGATGCAGAACTCGACATTATTGATGATATCTCAGAATCTTATATGGAAATTATGTCAAAAAGCCTTAGTCAGAGAAAGACAGGCAACCCTGTAAGGTTTCTTTACGACAGGGATATACCCGTACCTCTTCTGAAGCTGATTACAGACATGATGCAGATAACTGAGGATGACGCCTTGCTGGCAGGTGGCAGATACCATAACCTTAAAGACCTGATCAACTTCCCCGATCCTGGCATCGAAAGACTGAAATATAGGGATATGCCGAAAATTAATCATCCGGACTTTGATTCTGAATCGAGCATTCTATCCAATCTGAGAAAAAAGGATATTCTAATCTACTATCCCTATCACTCATTCGATACCTTTATAGACCTGCTGAGAGAGTCATCAATAGATCCTGCAGTCAAGGAAATATATATCACCCTCTACAGGATCGGAAAAGGAGCAAGTGTGGTTAATGCACTTACCAATGCCGTAAGAAATGGTAAAAAAGTTACGGCAGTTGTCGAATTACAGGCACGATTTGATGAAGAAGCAAATATATATTGGAGCAAAATACTGGCCGAAGAAGGCGTAAAGGTAATATATGGAGTACCGGGATTAAAAGTACATGCAAAAATTGTTCTTATTAAGAGAATAAAGAATAATAAGATGCAAAAATATGCCTGTATTGGCTCCGGAAATTTTAATGAAGATAACGCAAAGGTATATACCGACCACCTTTTTATGACCTCTGATACAAAGATCACCAATGAGGTTACAAAGATATTCAGCTTTCTTGAAAAGAATTATAAACGACCCAACTACTACCACCTGATAGTTGCACCTATCTACTCAAGAAACAGAATAAGCAGACTAATAAACAACGAGATACAAAATGCCAGGGACGGAAAAGAAGCATTTATTCATATTAAACTAAATAACCTCGTCGATAAGGAAACTATTCAATTGCTGTATAAAGCAGCCAATGAAGGTGTTGATGTCAGACTTAATATACGGGGAATGTTCTCAATGAAGACAGGTATTGATGGGATAAGCGATAAAATTAATGCTATAGGAATAGTCGATCGCTTTCTGGAACATACCCGGATTATGATTTTTTGTAATAAGGGAAACGAAAAATATTTTATTACTTCGGGCGACCTGATGACCAGAAGCCTCGAAAGAAGGGTTGAGGTTGGAGTTCCGATCTTCGATAAAGAAATACAAAAGGAACTAAGAGATATCTTTGATATTCAATGGAATGATAATGTAAAAGCAAGAATACTCGATAAGAATCTGTCGAATAAAATATCAGAGAATCACATCGGCGAAGAGCTCAGATCTCAATATAAAATATACAATTATCTCCTTGAAAAATCAAATCCAAAACCAGGGAGCAAGTAAGTTGAATTAGACTGATTCGAAGAATATTTAACCTTATCACACTTAATATCTGAATGTTAAAAATTTTTATCATTTACCGGTCGAAATATTTCTATTGCAAAACTGATAGTAATGATTATTTTTAGGCGGCTTAATAGATAGGAATTAAGATTTATGGCAAGTGGTCTGAGTCTAACTAAGGGATGAACAGCTAAAAACTATCTTATGGATCTAAATGGAAAATACTATAAGGCCTTTCTTGAAAGGCAAAAGGAATTAGAGAACCAATATTCTGACGAAAAATCCAAAAAACAACATGCAAAGGGAAAATTAACCGCCAGGGAGCGGCTTGATCTACTTTTTGATGCTGATAGCTTTGAAGAAGTTGATGCCTTTGTTACACCCAATACTGAAGGAATAGAATTTGGCAAGGTTGAAAAGTCCTACGGTGATGGTGTTATAGCAGGACATGGCAAGATAAATGGCCGGCTGATCTTTGCCTATGCGCAGGATTTTACCATTATGGGGGGATCACTGGGTATAGTTCATGCAAATAAAATTGTCAAAATTCAGGAAATGGCCCTGAAAATGGGAGCCCCCATAATTGCATTAATGGATTCGGGCGGAGCCAGAATACAGGAAGGAATTGCTTCGCTCAGCGGCTATGCCACGATTTTTCAGAATATAATACAATCTTCAGGAATAATACCTCAGATTGGAGTAGTAATGGGCCCGGCCGCTGGTGGAGCAGTATACTCTCCTGCACTGATGGACTTTACATTTATGACTAACTACACAAGTTATATGTTCGTTACCGGACCAAACGTAGTAAAAGAAGTACTGAATGAAGATGTTACATCTGAGGAACTCGGTGGAGCAGAAGCTCATGCCAAGAAAAGTGGCGTTGCACAATTTGTATATGATGATGAAGAAAATACAATTATCGGTCTTAAGAAGTTTCTCTCCTATATCCCCTCAAATAATGTTGAGAACCCTCCTAATATGGATGAGGAAACAAAGTCACCTGATTTAAATGAAAAATTACTGGATATAGTACCTGATGATCCTAATAAAGCCTACGATGTAATTGATGTTATCGAAAATATAGTTGACAAAAACAGTTTCTTTGAAATTGCCGAGCTCTTTGCTCCAAACCTGGTGATTGGCTTTGCAAGGCTGGCAGGTCAGACAATTGGAATAGTAGCAAATCAACCCAAGGTGCTGGCCGGAGTGCTGGATATTAATTCATCCGTTAAGGGAGCAAGATTTGTAAGATTCTGTGATTCTTTTAATATCCCCCTGCTTACACTTGAAGACGTTCCGGGCTTCCTGCCCGGAGTGGACCAGGAGCACTCAGGAATCATAAGAAACGGAGCCAAATTATTATATGCCTACAGTGAAGCTACCGTACCTAAAATCACTGTTATACTCAGGAAATCATATGGTGGTGCTTATATAGTAATGAACAGCAAAAACCTGGGAGGAGATTTCAACTTCGCATGGCCGACAGCTGAGATAGCTGTTATGGGCCCTGAGGGTGCGGTAGCCATACTTTACCGACGTGAACTTGAAAAATCTGATGACCCGGTAAAGCTGAAAGCCGAGCTTGTAAAAAAATATCGCGATAAAGTAGCAAATCCTTATGTTGCAGATGAAAATGGATTTATTGATGAAGTAATTGATCCCTCTGTTACCAGAAGAAAACTGATAACTGCATTTGATGCTCTGAGCAATAAATGGGTCCAGATACCCTCCAGAAAGCATGGCAATATTCCTCTCTAAAAATTTCATTTCCAACTATGAAAATTTCAAATATATTAATAGCAAACCGTGGTGAAATAGCTGTTAGAATAATTAAAACAGCTAAAAAGATGGGTATTAAGACAACGGTAATTAAAACATCATCTGAACCCAACGCTTTATATCTGAAGACTGCCGATCATATTTTTGACGATACAGAGAATAGCTCGGAAATTCCTGTCTTCCTCGACATTGAAAGACTGGTATTTATTGCTGCAGAAATGAAAGCTGATGCAGTTCACCCGGGATACGGATTTCTTGCCGAAAATGCATACTTCGCCCAAAAATGCATAGAGAATAATTTAAATTTCATCGGGCCCTCACCTGATTCCATTTACAAGATGGGAAATAAAACAATTGCCAGGAAAATTGCTCTTAGCAATAATGTTCCTATGGCAATGGGAAGCGTTGGGGAAGTTCCATCAGAGCATGATGCAAAGAAAGTTGCCAGAAGAATAGGATACCCTGTAATAATTAAAGCTGCTTCCGGCGGTGGTGGAAGAGGAATGAGAATCGTAAGAAAAGAAGAAGATATAGAAAGTAATTTCAGGCTTGCAAGAAATGAGGCTGAAAAAGCTTTTTCCGACCCGACTGTTTTTATTGAAAAGTATATTGAAAATCCAAAGCATATTGAATTTCAGATAATTGCAGACAAATACGGTAATATTATTCAACTCGGAGAACGTGAATGCTCGGTTCAGAGAAAGCACCAGAAATTACTCGAAGAAGCCCCATCTCCGGCACTTACTCCGAAACTGAGAAAACAGATGGGAGAAATGGCGGTAACAATAGCTACGGCAGCCGCTTATTACTCTGCAGGGACAGTTGAATTTCTGTTCGATTCAAACAAGGAGTTCTATTTTATGGAGATGAATACCAGGATACAGGTGGAACATCCTGTTACAGAGTTAATTACCGGCATAGACCTTATTGAACAGCAGATCAGGGTTGCCAATGGCGAAAAACTAAAGTTTAAGCAGGAGGAAATTAAACTTAAGGGATGGGCTATTGAATGCCGTATAAATGCCGAAGATGTACAATCCGGGTTTACACCTGCCCCCGGTAAAATTGAGCACCTTATTCTTCCTGAAGGAGAAAATATCAGAATAGATTCAGGGATAGAAAAAGGATCAGTAATTGCAGCTAACTTCGATTCAATGATTGCCAAACTAATCGTCTCTGGAAAAGATCGTAAGGAAGCTGTTCTGAACTGTAAGCAGGCCCTTGACAGGGTATGGATTAAGGGAACAAAAACCACCCTGCCCTTCTTTAGAAAACTTGTCAGGAACCAGCTCTTTATAAATGGAACTATAACCACATCATTTATAGAAAACGACATCAAAGAGTACTATGAGTACAGCGAATACGAGGAAATGATAGCAGCATGGCTGGCAACAAGACTTTTTGTTGAGGAGAACCTGGATGAAAGCAACCTTAATATTGATTATGAACAGGGCAAGCACCTTAGCCCATGGTTACTTAATAAAAGAATGTCAAGATAACCCTGTAATATATTGCTATGACAACAAATAATAAAAAGCTCTTCGCTCTGCGCGACAAGAAGAAATATAGTTTTAATCTTCCGCTTGAAGAAACTATTAAAATAGGAAACAGGGAGTACCAGATCAAAATAAAGGAAGACGACAAATACGGCACTTATATACTCTGGAAAAACAGAAGATACCCCGTTGAAATTGTGCAGTCAAAACAAAATAAGTACGAGATTCTCTTTAATGATATAAGCTACAGTTTTACTATTGAAACACCATTTTCACTTAAACGTAAGAAGGTACTCAGTAAGTCTCGTGGGAAGAATGACAAGGAAAACATTATTGCTCCAATGCCCGGGAAAATTATTGAAGTCCTGGTAAGAGAAGGTAATGAAATTCAGCGTGGTGAGGCAGTACTGATTCTCGAAGCGATGAAAATGCAAAATGAAATCCACAGTCCCGTAGAGGGAATAATCACTTCCGTTAATGTGAAAGCTAATTTTAACGTTATGAAGGATGATGTTATGGTGGAGATCAAGGTAAAAGGTTGAGAAGGGATTGAGAATACGCTCCTTTACTCAATTACTCCATCTTACTCAATTGGTCGCTGCAGCTATGACAAAACCGAAGCTCCTTCTGATCAAGGTCCTCAACATAGGTACTGGAGCGCATTAAGCACCCGGGAGTATGGCAGTGAATCAAGCCAAACAGGTGACCGGTTTCATGGAGTACAACTTTTCTAAATCGTTCAATAAGTAGATTATTATCAATCTCAAGTCCGTATAATTCATTTCGCAGCCTGTAAAGTGATGATACTCCGGTATTACCTCCAAGCTCGGCCTGACCGAAAATATAGGTCAGAATCGGAACGAAGAGGTCTACCCTTAATATGCCCATTACTTTTATTGTTTCATCAGTAGCAAGGGGTGAAAGACTTTTAATAAGGCTGTTGGCATCATACTGCCTTCTTGCAGGGTTATAAAAAGTACTCATATCAAGACTGCAGATAGCCTGTTCGGAATGGCAATTAAAAAATAAGTTTATATCCTTAGATAATATTTCAAGCACTTTACCATCGAAGTACCCGCAGGGATGCAATATGATTTTTGAAGTTTTCAAATAGACTGTTTAACTATTATTCAGCCTTTTTTAAATCGTATTTCTTTATTTTATTATAGAGTGTAACCCTATCAATATTAAGTGCTTTTGCAGCTCTGGAAATATTCCAGCTATATTTATCCAGTATCTGCCATATATGTTTTTTCTCCAGATCATCAAGGGTTTCTATCGAACTGCTTATTACATTTTTTCCCATTGGCAGATCCTTTAATCTGATTTCTTTCCCGTTGCCTACAACAATAGCACGTTCTATCATATTTTCCAGCTCTCTGACATTTCCAGGAAACTCAAAGCTTCTAAGATGGTCGAGTGCAGCAGGTTCTATAGAAATTAAGTCCCTGCTCATTGATGTACAATACTTTTTAATAAAATGGGTGACAAGCATGGGGATATCTTCCAACCTTTCGCGCAGGGGAGGAATATTAATATTAACAACATTTAGCCGGTAATAGAGGTCCTCCCTGAACATACCTTTTTCAACCATACTCTTAAGATCCCTGTTAGTAGCACATATTACCCTGAAATCTGAGCTTATCTCCTTATTACCCCCTACCCTTACAAAGGTCTTTGATTCGAGTACCCTTAAAAGTTCAATCTGCATCTTAGCCGATATTGTAGCTATCTCATCCAGAAATATAGTTCCACCATCAGCCATCTCAAATCTACCCTTTCGGTTGAATGTGGCTCCTGTAAATGCTCCTTTTTCGTGACCAAACAGCTCGCTTTCCAGCAAACTTTCGGTCAGGGCTCCACAATGCACACTAATCAGAGGGAAATATTTCCTTGGCGAATTTGAATGGATAGCCCTGGCTATCAATTCTTTTCCTGTGCCGCTCTCACCTGTTATTATTACCGATGAATTAGATTTTGCTACACTTTCAAGTTCTTTAAAAACCTTTCTCATTGCATCGCTTTCACCAATCAGGTCGTCAATATCTTCAAGGCTGGTAATCCTGTCTTTAAGACTTTCATTTTCCACTTTTAAATGCACCTGTGTTGCTGCATTTCTTATCAGGTGGGAAAGATCATCCGGATCGAAGGGCTTTGTTACATAATCGAATGCACCATCCTTAAGAGCCTGCACAGCCGTATCGACCGAGGCAAAAGCAGTCATAATAATAAAAATTGGTTCTTTATTCAGGCTTTTAATCCTTCTGTGCATCTCCATACCATCCATCCCGGGCATTTTTATATCGGCCAGGATAATATCGAACGATTTTTCTTCAACAAGTGCAAGGGCAACCTTGGCATTCTCGGCTGTCTCAACTCTGTAGCCATCTTCAATAAACCAGTTGTAAAGAGAATCTCTTACCGATTCTTCATCATCAACGATTAGTATAGATACTTTTTCTGACATTGGCTTATGTTTTTATCTACCCCTTATGAAGAGGCAGTTTGATTTTTACTATTGTTCCTTTTCCTGGCTCTGACTCAAGCTCTATTTTACCTTTATGGCTTTCAATTATACCATGAACGATTGCCAGTCCGAGACCTGTCCCTCTTGTATCCCGCTTGGTAGAATAGAATGGTTCGAAGATATGTGCCATATCGTGGGGGGCAATACCAACTCCCGTATCTGAAATTGTTATAAAAATAGATTCAGAATCCTTGTTTTCTGTTCGTATTACAATTTCGCCCTGTCCGTTAATCGCTTCGGTAGCATTAACTATAATTGCAAAACAGGCCTGTTTAATCTGGTTGGGATTACAGAATGCAATATCTTTTTCAGCACTTAATTCCAGATTCATTTTAATATCAGCAATTTTTACTGAATGATCTACCAGCTTACAGGTAGAAGAAATAATATCATGAATACTATTCTCAATAAAATCATCCTGGTCTTTCCTTGAAAAATCAAGAAGTCCTTTAACTATATCACCACACCTCTTTGTCTCACCCTCTATATATTTTAAATGCTTCATCAGAGCTTCTTTCTTGGGATGCCTGAATTCATCCGATGATATCTGCTTATATACCAGTTTTGTATAAACAAGGATTCCTGAAAGTGGATTATTAATTTCATGAGCCACTGATGAAGATAGTTTACCCAGAGATGCTATTCGCTCAACATGGATAAGTTCATTTTGTGCTTCCGACAATTCCTCGCTTTTTTTCTGAACCTTATATTCGAGCTGATGCGACCAGTTTTGAAGTTCATTAGTTGCCTTGTCGATATTGTCGAGCATATTATTAAAGGCCATCGACACTTTATATAAATCGTCAAGCAGGTCAGGTTTTATTTCAATCCTGATGCTATTATCCCCCCTTGAAACGGCCTCACTTGCTTCTATAATATTTAATAAAGGATTTTTAATCCTTTTCCTGGTAAAGATAACCAGGAAACTGACCAGCAAAGCAGTAATAATTGTCGCTATAATAAGAAATTCTGTTGAGGCTGTTTGAACGAAAGAATCAATATCATCAAGTGGCATCTTAATTACCATTGAGCCCAGAACCTCATCGGTGCTGCTGTGAGCATGGCAGGCAGCTGCAGAACATGAAGGCTCATTCAAAATCGGGGTTCTTATCAATAACTGTCTTCCCTCGCTGCCAGAGCTGTATTTACTGCAATCAGAAGTATCGCCAACTATATGATATGATTTTATTGTTTCCGGGAATAGATCGTCAAGATCTGTATGACAACTCTTGCAATTTGGATTTCCATGCTCATAATCACCGGGAACAATGGAAGAATATGCCAGGTTATCCATATCATCATACATATTTACCTGATGAATACCCGACATAGTACTGATAATATCCAGCGTTCTCTGCAACATCCCCTTATCATTTTCCAACATTGAATAATACAGAGACCCCTCAACAATTGAACTTATATTATCACCGCTCTGCCGGATTGTTTTATTAAAGAAATCTATATATATCGATCTGAATACTATATTGAATAGTATAAACAAGACTATCAGCGAAACAGTTAATATATACACAACCCTTCCGTAAATAGACGATCTGAACTTCCTGTAATTTCTGAAAATTATGGTATCACCTATAGATAATAAAAAATTTCTGAAATAATTCTTCATGCTTAGCAAGCGCTTAAAAAATCGTTTTATATCTCTTCCCTTAAATAGTTGCAGGATGACCGGAAATCCGATCATCCTCAACTCTTATCATTCAATTAGTAAATATATTATTGTATGACCCTTCTAATTTACTAAAATTGACGCACCAAAACATGCAAATCTCTTTACAAAAATGCTTTATATGTTAAGAAACTGCTTTTGAAACTCATCCCATACATCCATTGATAATTCTGAAAGAGGGTTATCAATTAGCTCACCACCCTCCTGCAGTATAACTTTCTCACTTTCAATTCCCTGAGTTTGCAATGTTTTTGACATAAAATCCTTGAACTTAACAAATTCCTCGCTCTCCCAGTTAACCGCATCTTCTCCGGTAACAAATTCTGAGCTTTCCCTTGTCCACGAATGTGGTTCAATCTGAGCCAGCCAGCCCTTATCATACGGTTCGCTATTAATAAGTGAGGGATCGTTAAGCAGCAAAGTGTTGTAGCTTAATAGTTTTCCGGATATCGGTGATACCAGCTCCAGCTTTTTGCCATCCTTATGCAGCTCTGCAAGTTTATCTCCTTTTTTGATGGAAGTACCTTCACTCTGGACAGGTTCTATCTCCACCGGGCCTACCAGGTGGTTTAAAAGATCATCTATTCCAAGCAGAGCATCTCCGCTTTTATTAAGGTGAGTCCACACATGATTCTTACTATACTGTAATCCTCTGGGGATTTTAAGAATCTTTTCAGACAGAAAGCCTACAACCTGCTGTATTTTCTGCCTTACCACAGGTCTTGTGATAAGCTGCCAGAAGGGAATTATCAGAATAAGAAAAGCTATAATGATAATATATTCTATCCCCTTTGTTTGAAAAATATTTGAATAACTAAATGCATCCATAATTAAATATTATTAATGATTAATGTGAATTTGCCGATTTTGCCCAGTTTGGAGATTCACGAAGGACAGGTAGCCTGTTAATAATCCACCTGAAAATCCATATCTCAACAAACAAAACTGTAAGTGTTACAACTATCTCCATCCAGGATGGAACATAAGGTACTGCAGCATCCCATTTAAATCCTATTACAGTAACATTTAAACGGTTTATAATAATACCTACCATTGTAATAAGCGATGCAATTCTGATAAGTTTAACATTTCCCTTTCGGTAGCTATAGAAAAACATAATCATTGGAATCATTACAAAACCTATCATTTCAGTAAGGTACCAGTATCCCATTCTCGTATTTAGGAGGTCGCCATGTCTGCCATGGACAAATACAAGAATCTGTAAAAAGAAATATACAAACATTGTAACAGCACATATCCTGGCAAGGCCCTGTAATATGCCATTATGCTTATGATGATTATCCTCGCTTATCTGGTCTGAAAATACCTTATGAGTAATAGATCCTTCAAAGATCACCATCGAGAGTCCTGCAAAAATACTGGATACAAAAAACAGTATAGGAATAAATTCGCTATACCATAACGGATGAATCTTCTCTTTAGCCATCAGGAAAAGAGCTCCCAGTCCGGATTGGTGAAGTGTTGAAAGTGTGATACCAAAAATAACTGCAGCCAGGGTCATGCTGGAAAGAATCTTATGAATCCTTTTGGCTCCGAGCCACTCTGCAATAGCCGGCGAAAATTCAATCAGCTGGGCAATCATATATAGCAGGAAGTGCCATGCCACAAGGAAAAGGACAGAACTAACTCCAAAATTATTTCCAATTATTGGGTTAATTACATTCCATGGTCTGCCCAAATCGAGCAGCAAGGCTCCTGCATAAAATACATATGCAAGAAATCCGTTCAAAACGGTAGCCCGGACAATAGACTGGTACTTATTAAGCTTAAGAATATAAACCATAAAGGTTATTACGTAGGCCCCACCGGCAAAAGCAACACCGGTAACAACATCAAAACCGATCCATAATCCCCATGGAACCTCCTGGGTAAGATTTGTAATAGATCCTATTCCCTTTGCAAAACGGATAACAATAAGAACTATTCCCAGCAGTATAACCGGCACAGAAATAATATTAAAAGGTGTAAATATTTTACCTCTTGGTTTAAGTTGGTCTTTCAGAAACTTTTTTACGGGTTCTGATTCCCGATCTTTTATTATTGCAGCTTGTGAATTACTCATTACTAGTGTCCTCCTCATTTTTATTTTTAGTTGCATTATGTAATCCCAGTAACATTGCTGGCCATAGAACAAAGATTGAAGGAACACTGTATAAGAATCCTTTTGTTAATTCAGGATATGAACTATTCTGAAGATTGGTCTTCATACCAAGCTTATCAAATGGCACCGGTGAAAGATAGAGGTAACCGGTTCCACCAGCCTCTGTCTCTCCATAAATATGATCATAATACAATTCAGGGTTTTGAGCAATTCTGCGCCTTGCTTCAGCTACCATTTCTCTTCTTGTACCAAAGGTAAGAGCTTCGGCCGGACATTCTGATACACAGGCCGGGAGTTCACCCTCTGCCAGACGGCCGGCACACATATCACACTTCTGAATTTTCGGATTGGCACTATGATATTCAAATTTTGGAACATCAAAGGGACATGATACCATGCAATATCTGCATCCCATGCATTTCTCGCCCCTCCAGATAACAGGACCTTCCTCTGTCTTCTTCATTGCCTCGGTAAGGCAGGCAGAGGCACATGCAGGCTGGTTACAATGCATGCACTGGTTCTTAATATAAACCTCTCCCTCCTCTGATTCATATGCATTAATAACTGTACGTCTGTTTTCATTGGCAAGTCTTAATTTACCAACTTCAGGCATATCTTCATAATCAGGTTCTGGCAGTTCGTTGGCAGAGGCACAGGCAAATTCACAGCTCTGACATCCGACACATCGGGTTGAATCATAAAGTATTGCGTAAAACTCCTTATCATCACCCTTTGTGGGTTTGGGAGCCGCTTTAAGCTTTCTGCCAGTACCAACTGCAACGCCCGTCACACCCAGCACCTTCAGAAAGTTTCGTCGATCTATACTCATATCGTGAAAATTTTTAGGTTGATTGAAAATTATATTTACTAAAAAGCTTTGTCTATAAATCCAAGTTGAAATTCTTCCCACAGGTCAGGACCCATATTCTCAAGGAGATTATCTACAATCTCTCCTCCATCCTGCATAACAGGGACTAATCCGGGAGCCTGATTTCTGAAAATATGCGAACCCAGAAACTCCTTTAGCCTTGTAACTTCCTTTGATAACCACTCTTTGTAGTTGTCTCCCATAAGAAAATTTCTGTATTCAGCCATCCATTTGCTTGGCCTGACTTCATATATCCAGCCATCACCATAAGGCGAATTATTAATTATACCGCTGTTATGAGTGAGTTCGCTGTTAACATTTTGTATTGTACCGCTTACAGGTGAATAAAGCACCAGTTGTTTACCATCCTGTACTATTGTAAACATTGGTTCGCCCCTCTTTATTGATTCTCCGGGATTCCTCGGGATTATCTTACTTACTTTACCAGTAATATGCTGCAGAAAATCAGCCGCACCTACCCTTACCAGACCATTTTTCTCCATATAAGACCAGGTATGACTTTTATCAAATAATACTCCTTCAGGAATAACAACCTTTCTATTATCAAGTATCCCGGTTACTGATGCTTCCCTCAACTCTGCTGTATTTTTGCCTGAAGCAAGCAAAATAACTATTCCTGAAAGAAGCAGAATAACTACAACCCCCAATATCCAGATAAATGCTCTTCCGACTTTAGCGTAAGTCTGATCATCAACAACAATATTTGTTTCGGAAGCATATATATGATTAAATGATGATCTTATCTCACCAGAAACAAGCTCACTAAAACCACTGGCTGTTAGTTGAGACTGGCCCGATGTTAACATCCATGAGATAAAGTCAAGTGCAGCCTTGTCGGATGGAACAGAACTGCTAACAAGCCTAAGCTCACTAAATAAGGACCTGGGATATTTCCCTATCCAGACTGCCCTTGTCAAATCGTTGTAAGAGCGCTGATAGTTTTCATAATAATCAATTCTGCCATTTTCATTCTGGTCTATAGGAACAATAACAAGTCCCTCAATAAATGACTGCAGATCGCTACCGGCAATATCAGCAAGCCTTACAAAACCCAGCGCATACTTATTATTCTTAACCTTATTTGCCACATCGTCGGTAACACTTGATTTCAGTTTCTTAATATCTTCTGAATTAAGTCCCGTGAATTCCTGAAGCTGATCAAGAGTGAATTCACCATTATCAACAAAAAGA
>CAZWLP010000056.1:0-15439 GCA_964634565.1 uncultured Rikenellaceae bacterium
TTACAGGAGTGGATGATGCAGTTGATCTGCTCGGGAATGCCGACTACCAGGGAGCGTCCAGCATTATTGTATATAAAGAAAACCTGGCAGAAGAGTTTTTTGACCTATCAAGCGGGATGGCAGGAGATATACTTCAGAAGTTTTCTAACTATAGAAAGAGGCTGGCAATTGTTGGAGACTTCTCCAATATTACTAGCAAAAGCCTGAGGGATTTTATTTTTGAGAGTAATAAAGTTGGCAGGATTTTGTTTGTAAGAAGTATTAATGATGCCATGGTAAAATTTACCTGAAAATTATAGAATGCCAGTTCTTAATATAGAAGGAATAGAGATTGAGATAATCCGAAAAAGGATTAAAAATCTTAATCTGCGTGTATTGCCTCCCGATGGTTCGGTAAGGGCAACTGCTCCATTGGGGATGAGTGAAAAAAAAATAATTGATTTTATACGGTCTAAAGAAGATTGGATCAGGAAGCAGCAAACCCGGATTAGCGAAAGGGACTATGAAGAAGACCTCCAATTCGTTTCGGGTGAGGAACATTACCTGTTTGGTAAGAAATATCCACTCCTGTTAAAGGATAATTCATCAAAAGAGGGTGTGTCTTTTAGCTCTGGCACCATTTTACTCTATTGCCGGCCAGAATCAGTGCCCGAACAAAGGGCTGAGATAATTGACCGGTGGTACAGGGAAAACCTTCTGGCTAATCTGCCCGGACTTATTTCTAAGTGGGAGGATATTATGGGAGTAAAGGTAAGGGAGTACCGGGTACGTAAAATGAAGACCCGCTGGGGTACCTGTAATCCGAAGGCAGCCAGGATATGGATAAGCCTGATGCTGGCAAAGAGAAGACCTGAGCTGGTAGAATATATAGTTGTTCATGAGATGGTGCACCTTCTTGAGCGCGGTCATAATAAAAGATTCTATGCTCTGATGGACAAATATCTGCCCGGATGGAAAGAACTCAGAAAAGAATTAAAATAGTTTAACAATTGCTTAATTGATAGTGCTGAGTATTTAATTTAAATTTGAGGCACAAATAAAGCCAATGCTATGAAGCATCTATTATTTTCACTTATTCTGTTTACTCTTTTTAATGGCCTGTCGGCTCAGACTCCCATTATTAATAGATATATTACACCAGCAGATCTTGAGGAGTGGGTTTCATATCTTGCCTCTGATAAGATGCAGGGCAGGGCAAACGGATCTGACGAAATGAAAACAGCCGCCATGTGGCTTGCCGAAAGGTTTAAGGAATTTGATATCAAGGCTTTTGAAGATTATCCCGATTATATACAGAAATATTCCTTCTCCAGAAGAGGATATCCTGTTAACGAGCGTAATATTATAGGTTTTGTGGAAGGTACAGATCCTGATCTGAAAGATGAGTATATTATTATAACTGCCCACTTCGATCATATAGGTATAAGAAAGGGCGCCAGAGGCGATTCAATCTATAACGGGGCCGACGATAATGCTGCAGGGACATCTACCTTGCTGGGCATTGCAAAAGCACTGAAGATAGGTGGTGAAAAGCCAGGCCGGACTCTTGTATTTGCTGCTGTAAGCGGCGAAGAGATTGGTCTGCGCGGGTCAGGGTATCTTGCAAATAATCTGCCTGTCCCTCCTGAAGATATTTATGCAAATATAAATTTTGAGATGACAGGTCATTCTGAAGAACTGGGTAAGGGTAATTATTATATGACAGGATGTTCGTATTCTAATCTTGACGACCTGCTTATTGAGTTTGGGAAAGGCGGCTCAATAACATTGATCGATACCCTGGCTATCGCAGACAGACTTTTTTTTATGTCCGATAACCTGAGCTTCTCAAAACTGAAGCAGGAAGGCGAGGTGATATACGGAATACCAAGTGGCACCTTTGTAACATCAACCTTTGCTCCACATGTTCACAGCCCTGTCGATGAGCTGGAACTTTTTGATCTTGATAATATGGCAGACCTGGTAAATTACTTCTCAGAGATGGTGGTCTGGCTTTCATACTGTAAGAAGGATATTGTATGGACAGATGGCAGGTTCAGGAAGTTAGATGAGCTATAACAGCTACCCGACCGTACTGAAGAGTATTAATTTCAGTTTCCGGTCAACTTTTTTTATGATTCTATAACAGGTTCCAAAGTGTTATCTGGCATGTGAAAATTATCAGTAAGTATGTTTGTCACCTTGCCGAAAATTATGATATTTGTCATGTGTTTGTGTTATACAATTCACATTCGTTATTATTATGCAATATTATATCCTATTATTCAAATATTAAGAAGTCTTTATGTCAAAACAAATCAAGTTGAGAAAAGGACTTAATATCAGACTTATTGGTAAAGCTGATAAGATTCTGATTCCCGAGGAGCGGCCTGGCAGGTTTGCTGTTAAGCCAATAGACTTCCCCGGGTTAGTCCCCAAAATGTGTGTTAAGCCTGGCGATAAAGTAAAGGCTGGCACAACACTGTTTTTTGATAAGCAGAGACCTGAGGTAAAGTATACTTCGCCCGTGAGCGGAGAAGTACTTGATGTAGTAAGAGGTGAAAGAAGAAAGATACTTGAGGTAGTTGTGGAGGCAAAGGGTGATGAGAGTGTCGACTTTGGTAAAGCCGATATTACTAAACTTAAAAGAGAAGAGGTAATTAAGAAGCTGCTCGAGTCGGGCTACTGGCCTGCAGTAAGGCAAAGACCTTATCACATTGTTGCAAATCCTGAAGATACTCCAAAATCTATCTTTATCAGCGGATTTGATTCATCACCGCTCGGAGTCGATTATGACTACATTATTGATCACTCTTCAGCCGATCATTACACAGCGGGAATAGAGGTGCTAAAGAAATTAACTGATGGTGCCCTTAACCTCGGACTGGGAAAAAACACTACATCTTCAGTTCTGAAGGATACAAAGGGTGTTGTAATTAATACTTTTTCAGGACCCCACCCTGCAGGTAATGTTGGTATCCAGATTCATCATATTGACCCTGTTAATAAAGGTGAATCTGTATGGTATGTTAATCTTCAGGATGTGGTTGGCATTGGCCGCCTGTTTACAGAAGGTATTTATGCTCCCGACAGGATCATTGCCTTTGCAGGATCAGAGGTCGAGAAGCCAAGATATCACAGGATCCGTTCAGGTGCTTCAATCTCTAACATTATTAAGAAAAATGTTAAGGGAGATAATGTCAGGTACATAAGCGGAAATCCACTTACAGGTACAAAGATCGAAGCCTCGGGCTATCTTGGTTATTACGACTCGTCTGTAAGCGTTCTTCCTGAGGGCAACCATTACGAGTTCTTTGGCTGGCTGACTCCCGGATTAAAAAAATTCAGTGTATCCAGAACTTTTCTTACCTGGATGATGCCTGGAAAAGAATATAGACTCGATACAAACTATAATGGTGGCGACAGAGCATTTGTGCTTACCGGAGAATACGAGAAAGTTCTTCCTATGGATATTTATCCCATGCAACTGCTTAAAGCCATTATGACCGAGGATATTGATAAAATGGAGCAGCTTGGTATCTATGAAGTTGCCGAAGAGGATTTTGCACTCTGCGAATTTGTATGCCCCTCCAAGACCGAGATACAGCATATTATTCGTACAGGTCTCGATACCATGGTTAAAGAAATGAGTTAATAATTAAAGTATTACCTTGATAATGAAAGCGTTAAGAAAAACTTTAGATAAGATTAAACCACACTTTGAAAAGGGAGGTAAGCTTTATATGTTTAACTCACTTTTCGGATCTGTTGAGGTTTTGTTCTTCGTTCCTGATAAGGTTACCGACAAAGGGTCTCATATCAGGGATGGATTAGATATGAAAAGGACAATGATTACCGTGTGGATAGCATTATTCCCGGCTCTCCTTTTCGGTATGTATAATATTGGATTGCAATATTCACTATCCAACACTTCGGTGGTATCATGGATGTCGAATACTGCTGCGCCCGACTTTACAATGTGGCAGATGTTTATATTCGGACTGGTAAAGTTTATTCCTCTCTTTATTGTTAGTTTCGGAGTGGGACTGGGTGTTGAGATAGTCTTTGCTAAAATAAATGGTCATTCAGAGGTGGCAGAAGGATATTTTGTATCCGGATTGCTTATTCCAATGATTGTTCCCATCGATGTTCCTTTATGGCAGCTGGCTACTGCAGTAATATTTGCAGTAATAATTGGTAAAGAGGTGTTCGGAGGTACCGGGATGAATATCCTGAATCCTGCACTTATTGCCAGGGCCTTCCTCTTCTTCTCTTACCCTAAATGGATGTCAGGAGATGTTGTATGGGTCGATAATCTTGTTAAGGGCGAAAATATTGTCGACGGATTTTCAGGAGCCACTCCACTGGCACAGGCTGCTGCAGGTCATATTGGTGATATGCCCTCTGTAATGGAGATGATGATAGGTACTATTCCGGGTTCAATAGGAGAAACATCCTTTATTGCAATCCTTATAGGAGCTGCCATACTTATTTTTACTGGTATTGGAAGCTGGAAAATTATTACAAGTGTGTTTCTTGGCGGACTGGGAATGGGATTGCTGCTAAATGCCTTTGCGGGAGATCATGTATACCTGGCACTGCCGGCCTACTATCATCTTATAATGGGTGGATTTGCCTTTGGCGCTGTTTTTATGGCAACCGATCCGGTTACAGGTTCTCAGACTGAAAAGGGAAAGTGGATCTATGGATTTATGATTGGTATTCTTGCAGTATTGATAAGGGTACTAAACCCGGCCTTCCCCGAGGGAATGATGCTTGCCATCCTGTTTATGAATGTATTTGCACCATTAATCGATCATTATGTGGTTGAGGCAAATATTAAGAAACGCCTTAAACGTGCAACAATTAAATAATCAATATTGTCATGAAAAATTTCAGTAATACATATATTTTTATTTTCGCGACAATAATGGTGGCAATAGTCGCGCTGATACTTTCGACCGCTGCTCTGCTGCTTCAACCCAGGCAGGCTAAAAACGCGGAGATCGAAAAGAAAAGAAATATTCTTGCATCTGTCGGAGTGGAAGCCACTGAAGTGGATGCAGAAGCACTCTACGATAAATTTATTACAGAGAGCTTTGTAATAAATAATAAGGCTGAGAAGGTAGAAGGTGTTGCCTTTGATATTAATGTTAAGAAGGAACAACGTCTTGATATTAACGAGCAAAGGTTTCCGGTATTCGTTGCTCAGCAGGAGAATGGATCTAAAAACTTTATTATGCCACTCGAGGGAAAGGGATTGTGGGGTCCGATATGGGGCTATATGGCCCTTAACGAAGATCTCAGATCAATATATGGTGTAACCTTCGATCATAAAAGTGAAACTCCTGGTCTTGGTGCCGAAATAAACACATCCTGGTTTGAGGATATGTTTAAAAATAAAACTCTCTTTAAAGGAGATGAATTTACAGGAATACTTGTCCAGAAGGGCGGAGCCGATCCCAACGATATGGGAGCAGTTGACGCAATATCAGGTGGAACAATTACATCCAAAGCACTTGAGAAAATGGTTTATGACTGTATGGTGAATTATGTAGAATTTTTGAAAACCTATAGCAATTAAGATATGAGCGATATTAAAGAAAGAGAACCCCTGTTCTCATCTAAGAATATAAAGCTGCTTACCAATCCCCTGGGTGATAATAACCCTATCACAATACAGGTGCTTGGTATCTGTTCAGCTCTGGCAGTAACTGCCAAATTGCAACCTGCCATTGTAATGGCCATATCGGTTATGGTCGTACTGGCTGTTTCAAATGTAATTGTTTCGCTTTTCAGAAGCCTCGTCCCACCAAGAATCAGGATTATCTTCCAGCTGGTTGTAATCGCGATGATGGTAATTCTTGTCGACCAGGTTCTGAAAGCTTACGCATTTGAAACAAGCAAACAGCTTTCTGTGTTTGTCGGACTTATAATTACAAACTGTATTATAATGGGACGACTCGAAGCCTTTGCTATGGCGAATAAACCCTGGCCTTCTTTTCTCGATGGCATAGGGAATGCTGCAGGATATGGACTTATCCTGATAATAGTTGCCTTCTTCAGGGAATTACTTGGATCAGGCACAGTAATGGGTTATCCAATAATGGAGAAGATAGGTATCTATAATATCGGTTATGAAGATAACGGAATGATGATCCTTCCCCCAATGGCTCTTATTACCGTTGGAATTATTATCTGGATACAGAGAAGTAGAAATAAAGATCTGGTTGAAGAGAATTAAAATTGTAAGAGTATGGAAAATCTTGTAAATATATTTGTTAGGTCGATCTTTATTGACAATATGGTTTTTGCCTACTTCCTGGGTATGTGTTCATACCTGGCAGTATCAAAAACAGTTAAAACTTCTGTCGGATTGGGTATTGCAGTTGTATTTGTTCTTACAATAACAGTTCCTGTAAACTACCTTATTCATAACTTTTTGCTTAAAGAAGGTGCTCTTGCGTGGCTTAGCCCGAAATTTGCTGATGTCGACCTGAGCTTTCTCTCCTTTATTATGTTTATAGCAGTTATTGCATCTATGGTACAACTGGTTGAGATGGTAGTAGAAAAATTCAGTCCTGCACTCTACGCATCACTGGGTATATTCCTGCCTCTTATTGCGGTTAACTGTGCCATCCTGGGAGGTTCACTCTTTATGGTAGAGCGTGAGTATGCCAATATTGGAGAAGCAACTGTATTCGGACTGGGATCAGGAATAGGTTTCTTACTTGCTATAGCAGGGATAGCAGCCATTAGAGAAAAGATAAAGTATTCAAATGTTCCGGATCCTCTTAAAGGACTGGGAATTACTTTTATTATAACCGGACTTATGGGTATCGCATTCATGAGTTTCATGGGTATTAAACTGTAAAATTAGATTATTATGATATTAGCTACATCAACAATAGGTGTTATAACGATTAGTATTGTAGTGTTCCTCCTGGTTATACTGCTTCTTGTACTTGTATTGCTATATGCAAGAAAGAAGCTTATACCCCAGGGCGATGTTAAACTGAAGATTAACGATCGTGAATTAACCGTTTCACCGGGTAATAATCTGATGAGTACTATGTCTGCTAACGGCATATTCCTTCCTTCCGCCTGCGGAGGAGGAGGTACCTGTGCCCAATGTAAATGTCAGGTTCTTGAGGGAGGCGGATCAATTCTGCCGACCGAGACAGGCTTCTTTACCCGTAAGGAACAACAGAGTAACTGGCGCCTGGGATGCCAGGTTAAGGTTCGCGAAGATATGGAGGTGAAAATACCTGAAGCAATCCTTGGTGTTAAGAAATGGGAGTGCGAAGTTATCTCCAACAGGAACGTTGCAACCTTTATAAAGGAGTTTGTTGTCAGGCTTCCTGAAGGTGAGTCGATGGACTTCCAATCAGGCGGATATATTCAGATTGACGTTCCTAAATATGATATCTCCTTTAAGGATATGGATATTGAAGAAGAATTCAGGGATGAATGGGATAAATTTAATATGTGGGATCTTAAAGCCAAGAATTCTGAAGAAACTATCAGGGCCTACTCAATGGCTAATCACCCGGGAGAAGGGAATATTATTATGCTTAATATTCGTATTGCAACACCACCGTGGGACAGGAAGAAGAATCATTTTATGAATGTTCCTCCCGGAATATGCTCATCATATATCTTTACCCGCAAGCCGGGAGATAAGGTTATGATTTCTGGTGCATATGGAGAGTTTCATATTAAACCCACAGATAACGAGATGGTATATATTGGTGGTGGGGCAGGTATGGCTCCTCTGCGTTCTCATATCTTCCATCTTTTTCATACACTTAAGAGTGGCAGGAAGGTTAGCTACTGGTATGGTGCCAGGTCGAGAAGAGAGATCTTCTATGAGGAAGAATTCAGGGAGATAGAAAAGAAGTTTCCAAATTTTACATTTAACCTTGCTCTTTCAGAACCACTCGAGGAAGATAAGTGGGATGGTTATGTCGGATTTATACACCAGGTACTATATGATAATTACCTGAGTAAGCATGAAGAACCCGAGGAGATTGAATATTATCTGTGCGGACCGCCTATGATGAATGATGCAGTGCTTAAACTGCTCTACGATATGGGCATCCCCGACGAGGCAATAGCCTTCGACGACTTCGGCGGATAGTATTGGTGGGTGTGGATCAGTAACCACGCCAATTGCTTAAAAAATAAGAGAGGGACTGTTGGGCAACAGTCCCTCTCCTGTGTTATCCTATAAAGATAGGGGAAAGGGGGATATGAAAATAATCTTCACTAACAAATGTATGATTTTAGGAGTTATGTTAAAAGAAGATTTTGGCGAAGAAGCCGTTTTTAAGGATGAACGATTATTTTATTTACAGGAATAGATTTCACCGGGCGTATTATTACAAATTCATGTCCTATTATTACCTTTGAGAAATTTAAGTCTTATGAAGATCTATTTCCTGATATCTGTTCCTATTTTACTCTTACTAAGCAGCTGTAACTCCGGGGTGCCTGATTATTACAATATTAAAGGCTTTGCCCAGGGAACAACATATTCGCTTATATATGATAGTGGGTGCAAGATTGACCCCATATCAATGAAGCAGGAGATCGACAGCCTGCTTATGAAATTCGATTATTCATTGTCGACCTATAATAAGGAGTCGCTGATTACCCGACTGAATAATAATATGGAAGTGGTGCCGGATTCCTTTATGATCGATGTTTTTACTAAGGCATATGAGATATGGCAAATGAGTGGCGGTGCTTTTGATATTACAATGGGTCCGCTTATTAATGCCTGGGGATTTGGACCTGATGCTGAACGGAGATTCCAGGCTGAAATGCTCGATTCTCTAATGCAGCTTGTGGGTATGGATAAACTTATCCTGAGTGATAGTATCATCATTAAATCAAATATTAATATGTATATTGATGTTAATGCAATAGCACAGGGATATTCGGTTGATGTTATATGTAAGTACCTTCAATCCCGCGGTGTTGAGAGATGCCTTGCTGAGGTTGGCGGAGAGATAAGAACAGTGGGTTCTAAATATCCTGATGCCTCCTGGAAAGTGGCTGTGGATAAGCCTGTGGATAATAACCTTATCCCAGGAGAGCAGGTTCAGGCTATAATCTTACTGGATAATAAATCTCTTGCTACTTCAGGTAATTACCGTAAGTTTTATGAGGTTGATGGCGTGAAATATTCTCATACCATCGATCCCAAAACAGGTGCTCCGGTAAAACATAATCTCTTAAGCGCTACAATAGTAACAGACGATTGTATTACTGCCGATGCCTTTGCGACAGCCTGCATGGTTCTGGGTCTGGAAGAGTCTAAGAAACTTATTGCCAGGTATGATATGCTCGAAGCCTATCTGGTATATTCAGATGAAAATGGAGAATTCCGAACCTGGTTTACTGAAAATATGCTCGATTACCTGTCAGAGTAATCAATGCCTGTGCGAACCGCATGTGGTACATCCACGGTTCTTGTCAGATGGGTTGCAACCAACATCTATGCTCTGGGCACAACTTATTCCGCGCTTGGCCATTTCCTTATTTCGTCCGACATGGGTCTGCGGAAAGCGTCCGTTCTTTTTAATTAAAATCCTAATGCCAAGACCGGCAACAGAGATCAATAAAATTATACCACTTAATAAAAGTAACTGTAGAAACATTTTGTACTCTTCAATCATTAATTTTAGAACAACAAAAATAGTAAAACAATTTCAACCTTTTTAAGTTTAAATGGTTATTTAAATAGAGAACAATAAAATCAACCCAAAATAATAAGAAATGAATAAGCAGGATAGTGGTAAACCACACTTTAATAAGACAGAAGTTCTTGCAGATTACAGATTGGCCAACCTGAGTAGAAGCCTGAGTGTGCTTGGAAGAAGAGAAGTGTTATCAGGAAAGGCTAAATTCGGAATCTTTGGCGATGGTAACGAGATAGTCCAGATAGCAATGGCAAAACAGTTTAAGGAAGGTGATTGGCGGTCTGGATATTACAGAGACCAGACCTGGATGATGGCCATGGATCTTTACGATGCCGAAGGATTCTTTCACCAGCTATATGGAAATACAGATAAAGAGCTTAATCCAGGTAATGGGGGAAGAGTATTTAATAACCACTTTTCAACTCCTAATATCAACCCGGATGGTAGCTGGAAGAAACTTACATCACTCAAAAACTCAGCAGCCGACCTTAGTCCTACTGCAGGACAGATGACCAGGTTGCTTGGATTGGCACAGGCTTCAAAATTATTCCGTAATGATAAGGAGATGCGTAAATTAAAGGATCTTTCGATTAACGGGAATGAGGTCGCATTCGGATCAATAGGCGACGCCAGTACCTCGGAAGGACCCTTCTGGGAGACAATTAATGCTGCAGGTGTGCTGCAGGTTCCGCTCGCAATTACAATATATGATAATGGCTATGGTATTTCTGTACCCAAAAAATACCAGACTACCAAGGAAAGTATTTCTGAAGTGCTGAAAGGATTTGAGAGAGAAGGTAAAGATGGCTCGGGGATAACAATTTTCAGAGGTAAAGGCTGGGACTATGAGGGTTTGATGACCATGTTCGAGGAAGGTATTGAGCTTTGTCGTAAAGAGCATACACCCGTAATGTTCCATGTCGAAGAAGTAACTCAACCCCTGGGACATTCAACATCAGGTTCTCACGAGAGGTATAAGGACGAGAAAAGATTGCAGTGGGAAAAGGATTATGATCCGATAACAAAGATGAAAGAATGGATCATTGAAAATAAGATAGCTACAGAGAAAGAACTTGAAAAGATTGAGGCAGAAACTGCTGAGGAAGCAAAGAATGCCCGAAAATCAGCATGGAAAGCCTTCCAGGATCCTATAAAAGTTGAAAGAGATGCACTGGTAAAACTTGTTACAGAAAAAAGCTGCAGATGCGAAAGCGGAGCAAAGGAGGAAACAATAGATGAAATAATTGCAAATCTGAAGGGTATAATGCATCCTATCCGCAAGGATAATTTTATTGCCGCAAGAAAAATAATGAGGAATGTGTGCGGCGATTGTAAAAAGAAACAATCCCTCAGGGATGATCTCCAGGTGTGGCTTAAAAGAAACAGGGAAGATACCTACCAGAGATATAATACCTACCTCTATAACGGGAACGATAGCTCTGCCATGAAAGTTAAACCTGTTGCTCCTGTATATAATGATAAGACAGAGGAAGTGCCCGGGCGTGAGATATTAAGAGATAATTATGATGTGTTGTTTCAGAATAATCCAAGGCTTGTAACATTCGGAGAAGATGCCGGTAAAATTGGTGGCGTAAACCAGAGCTTTGAAGGGCTTCAGAAGAAATATGGGGAATTACGGATTTCTGATACTGGTATCAGGGAGGCAACCATACTTGGACAGGGAGTTGGACTGGCTCTGCGTGGTCTGAGACCAATAGCCGAAATACAGTACCTCGACTACCTTCTATATGCAATACAGGGATTGAGCGACGATGTGGCATCAACTCACTATCGTACTGCCGGAAGCATGGTTGTACCTGTTATAGTAAGTACAAGGGGCCACAGGCTGGAAGGGATCTGGCACTCAGGATCACCTATCGCCATGCTTATTAATTCGGTAAGGGGAATACATGTTTGTGTGCCAAGGGATATGACCAGGGCAGCTGGATTTTATAATACCCTGCTCGAAGCAGATGATCCGGCTATTGTTATTGAACCTCTTAACGGTTATCGCCAGAAGGAACTAAGGCCCGAAAATATGGGTGAATTCAGATTGCCACTGGGTGTGCCCGAGATTATGTCTGAAGGTAGCGATATAACAGTTGTATCTTATGGATCAACCCTTAAAGTTGCACTGGATGCAGTTGAACAACTGGCAAAGCATAATATCTCTGTAGAACTTATCGATGTACAGACCCTCCTTCCTTTTGATATTAATAATATGATCCTTGAGTCGGTTAAGAAAACAGGCAGAATATTGTTCCTCGATGAGGATGTGCCGGGTGGAACAACAGGGTATATGATGCAACAGGTGCTGGAGAAGCAAAATGCATGGTATTATCTCGACAGCGAACCGCGTACACTCTCAGGAAAGGACCACAGGCCTGCATATTCTACAGATGGTGATTACTTCTCAAAACCATCGGCTGAAGATATCTTCGAGATAATTTATGATATGATGAGGGAGTCTTTACCAGCAGAATATCCTGAGATATTTGTTTAAAACTATCTTTAGAGGTTAATATCTTTTTAGAATTCAACCTTCTCTTTTTCATATTTTAGGTGCGACCGTAAAATTTGAAATATGAGAAAGTTAATTCTATTGCAGCTGCTGCTGATATTATCTGCCGCTTATTCACCGGCTCAAACCGGGTTAAGGGCATTTCTTCCAAAGGATGATGAGATGGAAGGCTGGAAGCTCAACAGTAAGGTGTCAGAGTATAAGGGCGAGGATCTTATATTCTTCGTTAACCGCGAAGCTGATCTTTACCAGGAGTTTGGTTTTGTAGAGGTTATGTCAACCTCCTTTCTAAATGAGAATAATGAGGAGCTTACTTTCGAACTCTACAGGATGAAGGATATTTACGCCTCATATGGTATCTATCTGCTTAAAGCTGAAGGAATGGAAGATAAATATGAGAAGGCAGGAAAAGATGCTTTTGTAGATGAAAATTCACTGGTGCTCTGGAAGCATCATTATATTGCGGTTATAAAAGGCGATTATACAAGCAGCTCAGCATCAGATGGGATGGAAATGCTTGCCGATATAGTAGATTCAAGGATAAAAGTACCGGGAAGATGGCCTGCAATATCTCATACCTTCAGAAATAGTCCTGGTAATATTATCCTTCTTAGGGGAAAGATCGGACTGCAGAACGTATACTACTTTACATCAAAAGATGTATTCAGGATCGAAGAGGGTTATGCCGTCGAGAAACAGGGATTAACAGATATTCACCTTAAGTATAGCGATAGCTTTACTGCTATTCGGAGGTTTGGTGAAGTGGCCGGTGTACTGTCAAGGGAAAAGAGGTTCTCCGGATTCTCAATGATAGGCAGTACTGCTTTCAGGATGATAGATGAAGATGGTAGTGATATAAGTATCGAAGCAGATAATAACTACCTTAATATAAGGATACAGAAAAATGTTATTACATCCGGGAGGGAAGAAAATTAAAGATCTCTTCTGTCGTTTTCTGTAATAGGTTTACTATCAGTATCACCTTCCTTAATCCTTCTGATCTTAATATTAAAGGAAGCTACAAATATACTCATCAGCGGACTAATCAGGTTAAAGAAAGCGTAGGGAAGATATGAAAATGTTGGCACCCCGAGTATGCTGCTCTGCGTTGCTCCGCAGGTATTCCATGGAATAAGTACCGAGGTAACCGTTCCCGAGTCTTCAAGAGTACGACTGAGTAATTCAGGTTTATAACCCATATCCCTGTATGTTTTGGCAAACATTCTTCCCGGAACCACTATACTGAGGTACTGGTCGGAAGCTGTAATATTAAAGAATAAACAGGTGCCTACCGTTGCAGCAACAAGACTTCCGGCATTGTGTACAAATTTCATAATAGTGCGAGTAATCCTTATAAGCATACCCGCCGATTCCATTATCCCTCCAAATACCATGGCAGTAATAATCAGCCATATTGTATTAAGCATACCAGCCATGCCCCTGGTCGAAAGAAGATCATTTACAGACTCGTTACCTGTAACTACCGATACTTCCCCGAACATTGTCTTCATAATTGCTATATAAGACTGTTTTGCGAAATTACCTGTACCGGAAGCAATCTCTCTTACTACGTCGGGCTGAAATATTATTGCAAAGAGCGCTCCTGCAAGCGTGCCGGCAATAAGTGCAGGCAGGGGTGGTACTTTCTTAATAATAATAAAGATCAGGAAAGCAGGCACCAGAAGAAGCAGGGGAGTAACATTAAATTTTGAGTCAATAGCTTCCAGCACTGCATTTACATCCGTGCTACTCGATTCTATAGAAGTGGTAAATCCCAGTATCAGAAAAATTATTAATGTTATAAGTATACTCGGTCCGGTAGTAAGAATCATATACCTGATATGGGTAAACAAATCTGTACCGGCCATAGCGGGAGCCAGGTTGGTAGTATCGCTCAGTGGCGACATCTTATCTCCAAAATAAGCACCCGAGATTATTGCACCGGCAACCAGTCCCGGCTTAAAACCAAGGGTCGTTCCTATGCCAAGGAGGGCAATACCTATGGTGGCAATTGTAGACCATGAACTGCCGGTTGCAAGCGATATTATTGCACATATTACTACAGAAGCAAAAAGAAATATAAGAGGGTTAAGAATCTTTAGTCCGTAAAAAATAAGCATCGGCACAACACCGCTTATCATCCAGGTACCTGCCAGCGAGCCTATAAGAAACAAGATAAGAATTGAGGGCATGGCCGAACCTATACTTTTTACAACTATAGCCCTGACATCTATCCATTTATGTCCCAGGAATGATGCCATTAATCCGGCAACGGTGGCTGCAAGCATTAGCGCAATCTGGTTCGATCCTGCAAGTGTATTATCGCCGAAGTACTTTACATTGAGTGAAAGAAGGATAATCAGAATTATTATCGGGATAAATGATTGTAGCAGTGTCGGACTCTTAATGCTTTTGGTCATACCAGGTATACGTTTTAAAAGTTTGCCTAAGATAATTGTTTTTCCTAATAATTTTGCTGTTAAACAATAGTGCACTGATGGATGTTGTTTAATATAGAGCTTGTTCAATATACCTTATTCAGTTTAAATTTTTTGGTTATATTGTATTATATTAATGTTAAGGCATGAAAGCAGAGATAGATCTTTTTACTATACGTCCCGAAGATAAGATTCCGGAAAAAGGAAAACTCCTTATTTCAGAACCATTTCTTCCAGATAGTTTTTTTAACCGTACCCTTATCTATCTCACCGAACATACAGAGAAGGGATCGGTTGGCTTTATCCTTAATAAGTCGATTGATATTAAAGTAGACGATGCCCTTGAAGGTTTCTCAGGATGGAAGGAAAAACTTACCATGGGCGGACCGGTGGCCCCTGATACCCTGCACTATATTCATACTCTTGGCGATCTTATTCATGATAGTGTATGGATCTCCGAAAATATCTACTGGGGAGGAAATATTGATATTCTTAAGGAATTGATTGTGACTGGTAAAGCAGATAAAGGACAGGTTAGATTCTTCCTGGGTTATTCAGGCTGGGGTGAGGGTCAGCTCGAACGCGAACTTATGGAGAATTCATGGCTTATCGCTAATGCTCCCGAAAAAGCTGTTATGAGTTATCGTACTGAAGATACCTGGAAAATGGTTCTCAGAAATATGAATAAGAAATACAGTATCTGGGCCGATTTTCCCGAATCACCGGAAATGAACTGATCTGGCTCGCTGCGCTCGCGTTAATGGTTAATGGTTATTGGCTCGCTGCGCTCGCGT
>CAZWLP010000056.1:15539-17094 GCA_964634565.1 uncultured Rikenellaceae bacterium
TGGCTCGCTGCGCTCGCGTAATATGTTGCTTCGTAACGTAATTTGCCGTACTTCGTACGGCGTAATTTATCTCACTTCGTTCAGTGTAAGGTGCTGCTGTCGCAGCGTAATTTACACGACTAAAAGGAGTATATTACATGAGCGTCAGCGAATAACTAACGCGACAGAAGGGAGCAAATTACACTCCCGAAGGGAGTAAATTACGCGACTAAAAGGAGCATCTTCCTAATGAAGAATCTTAAACACCAGCTCCTTCAGTAAATCACCCGAATCAGTGGTGGTGTTACCAAATCCCTTCGATTTCATATCAAATTCCCTTAACAGGCTGATAGATTGCACGGTCTTTTTGGGATTATAGATCCTTGAAGCCAGGGCGTATTCGTTTACAAAATAGGGATTGATTTTAAGTGCCGACGCAACATTATTGCGCGACTTGTCCGGAAGAAAATGATATATCAGTAATTTTTTAAAAAAGGAGAAAAGGGTTGCTATGGTAACAGAAATATGATTGTCTTTCTGATTATGACTGAAGTGTTGTACTATCCTGTTACATTTTTCAATATTTCTGCTTCCAATAGCATTCTGCAGCTCGAAATTATTGAAATCCTTGCTTATACCAATCTTTTCCTCTATATCCTTAGCCGTGATATGCAATTGTCCTTCCGGCAGCATTATCTTTAGCTTAGTCAGTTCATTAACTATCTTGCCAAGGTCTGTGCCAAGGTATTCTGTAAGTATCATACTTACATTTTTGTCGGCAGTAATCTTATTCGCACTGAAATATGAATCTATCCATGCAGGTACCTGGTAGTCTCTCAGCTTTTCAGAAAGAAAGAGCTCAACGCCTGGCGACTTATCAAGGGCTTTATAAATCGTGGTTCTCTTATCCAGTTTTTTATACTTATAGCTTATAACCAGAACCGTTGATTCGAGAGGGTGATCAATATAATTCTTTAGTAAATCGAGGTTCTTCAGGTAATGTGCCTCCTTTACAATTACTACCTGCTGGTTCGACATCATTGGAAATCGCCTCGATGTCTCGATAATCTGTTCAACTGTTGTTTCCTCACCGTATAAGACAACCTGGTTAAATGATTTTTCTGCCTCCTCCAGTATATTATCCTCGATAAATTCGGTTATCAGGTCAATATAATATGGTTCATCACCGTGCAGAAAATAGATATTCTTATATATCTTTTTCTTAAGATTGTTTATTAGCTGACTGTAATGGTCCTGCATATTTAAAACCTGAGATGTTTTACTGAAATAGCATTTTCTTTTATCTCCTCCAGGGTCTCTATTCCTACCAGCAGATGATTCTCAACAAAACTATCTGTAACTTTCTTGTCGCTTGCTTCTGTCTTAATACCTGTCGATATCATTGGCTGATCCGAAACCAGCAGAAGAGCTCCTGTAGGTATTTCATTAGCGAATCCAACTGTAAAAATTGTGGCAGATTCCATATCAATAGCCATAGAACGCGTCTTCTGGAGATACTTTTTAAACCTTTCATCATGTTCCCAGACTCTCCTGTTTGTTGTATAGACTGTACCTG
>CAZWLP010000057.1:0-16469 GCA_964634565.1 uncultured Rikenellaceae bacterium
TTTTAAAAGGATTAAGCCTCCTTACAGTCGGCTTTTTCCTATTAGGGGGAGTTTTACAATAAAAGCCATGCAATGATTCTCATTGCATCTGGCCTTTTTATTTTTTCCCTTACAGAAGCAAGCTTCTGACGGTTCAAAATAAAAAAGCCAGGCACTTTCGTGCATGGCTTTTATTGTGATTCAGGAAGGATTCGAACCTTCGACCTACGGCTTAGAAGGCCGTTGCTCTATCCACTGAGCTACTGAACCGTTCGCTGGATAAATTCCGCGTGCAAAATTAGTATCAATTATTTGAATGTGCAATATTAATTTGCTTTTATATCGGCTACTTTGTTCCTATATGAGGGATATTATTTTCGTGCAGCATTTTATTTAATTCGCTAATATCTGTTTCGAGCACAGCAGCAAAGCTATTAAGCTGCTTATCTATTTCTTCTATTAACATATCCCTTACTTCGTAAACCTGGTCTGTTGGCCTGTAATCGCCTGTTGAAGCTACGCCATTTAATGCTGCCAGTTTATTATTTAGTTTAATGGGAAAATTCAAGGGGTCCTGGTTAGACCTGTTTTTTGTCTGGTATAGTGCATTTTCAAGCTTATCAAGTGTCTTACTTATGTCGGTGATCTTTTTACTTATATCTTCATTATCAATATCTTTGATAATAGTTGCTATACCTTCTATCCTTTCTCTGATCTTTCTGATATCAATTATAGCCTGATGTGTCTCGCTTAATTTATCACGTACTGATATCAAAAAATCAAACTGCTCCTGAAGGTCTTCGACCGAGCTTGATGAAAGGGGGTTCTTCAGTATTTCAAAATTTACCTCCTGAGTTTCTTTTCCTACGGTAAGAATAGCCTTATATATACCTGGCACAGCTTTTGGTCCGGCAAGTGATCCTGACCAGAGAATCATATTATCGACCCTTAATGCGCCTGGATAATTCATATCCCAGACTATCTGATTTAAGCCTTTTTGTGGCTTAAATGATTCATATGGCAGATGTGAAGCTATCTTAAGTTCTTTGTTATTGCTTTGAAAAGATTTTGCAAGCGTACCTTCCTGGTCGAATATCTCCAGCTTTATATCTTTTTTATCATTTTCATTATTAAGGTAGATATTAAAAACGGTACCATTGGGAGGATTTTTACCTGCTGTAATACTCTCCCTGCTAAATGATCTTCCGCTTAAGCGATAGGAAGGTACAGGGTCGAGCAAAATAAAATCTTTTTCAAGCAAGTTATTATTGGCAGCTCTTAATATATTCATATAATCGAATACCCAGAAAGCTCTTCCCTGTGTGGCAACAATAAGATCGTTATCCCTGATTTCAAGATCTGTAATTGGAACCACAGGAAGATTAAGCTGGAAAGAAGACCACAAAGTGCCATTATTAAATGATATGTACATACCTGATTCTGTGCCTGCAAATAAGAGACCTTTTCTTTTATTATCTGCCCTTATTACCCTTGTGAAATGTGAATTCTCAATGCCTGATACAATCTTTGTCCATGTCCTGCCATAGTCTGTTGAATGAAGCAGGTAAGGTGAAAAATCATCATACTTATAGCTTGTGGCTGCAACATAGAGGCCACCGGCATTAAAAGGATCTGCCTCAATACTATTTATCATAGTCCATTTGGGCATAAGATCACTTTCCGGAGTAACATCTTCCCAGTTTGATCCGCCATCACGGGTAATATGTATCATTCCATCGTCAGAGCCACACCAGATTACACCTTCTTCAATATCAGACTCTGTAACTGCGAATATGGTACCGTAGTATTCAACGCTGGTGTTATCTTTAGTAATTGGGCCGCCCGAAGGTCCCATTTTTGATTTATCATTTCTTGTAAGATCAGGACTTATTGCTATCCAGCTCTGTCCTTCATTATTGGTCTTGAAAAGCCTGTTTGAGGCTGCATAAAGTGTTGATTTATTGTGCTTTGAAAATAAGATTGGATAATTCCACTGGAATCGTTCCTTTAGACTGTCTGCACCCCAGCCCATTGGATTATCGGGCCATATATCTATCCTGCGATTTTCGCCGGTTCTGTGGTTGATCCTGACAAGGTACCCTCCATATGAACCTCCGTATACAATATCGCTGTCTTCAGGATCAGGTGCGATCCATGCACTTTCGCCTCCTGCAGTGCTTTCCCAGTTAGCTTCAGTAATAGATCCACCAGAAGATCTGGATTCTATTCTGACGGTAGAATTATCCTGCTGACCACCATATATCCTGTATGGAAAGTAATTATCGGTAACTACCCTGTAGAATTGGCCGGTGGGTTGATTCATTAATGATGACCATTTATTACCTCCGTCGTGAGTTATCTGGGCTCCGCCATCATCACCAATAATCATATTATTGCTATTTGCCGGATCTATCCAGAGATCATGGTGGTCGCCATGTGGTGTTGCGATTCTTTCAAACGTTTTACCCCCGTCAACTGATTTGTGAAAGGAAACATTTAATACATAAACTGTTTCCGCATTATTTGGATCAACATATAGCCGGGTATAATACCATGCTCTCTGTCTCAGATTTCTGTCGCTATTTACCCTCTTCCAGTTTTCTCCGCGATCATTACTTATAAATAAGCCGCCCTCTCTGGCTTCTACCAGGGCATAAAGTTTCTTTGGATTATCAGCAGAAAGTGAAAGTCCGATAATTCCAAGCGGACCATCCGGCATGCCTTCAGACTCACTCAGATTAGTCCATGTATCGCCTCCATCAGTGCTTTTCCATAATGCAGATCCCGGTCCACCACTTTCAAGGCTGTAGGCCGTTCTTTTTACCTGCCAGGTGGATGCATAAATAATCCTAGGGTTTACGGGGTCTAAAATAAGATCTATTCCACCTGTTTTATCATCGACATAAAGAATTTTTTCCCAGCTATCTCCACCATCTCTGGATCTGTATATTCCTCTTTCAGTGTTCTGACCAAAGAGATGACCAAGAACTGCTACATAAACCAGGTCTGGATTTTTCGGATGCACCCTTAATCTGGGCATATACTGTCCTTCTTTTAAACCCTTATATTCCCAGGTTTCTCCTCCGTCCAATGATTTCCATATTCCATAGCCGTGAGAGACATTTCCTCTTACAGTTTTTTCACCCCCGGCAACATATATAATATTATTATCAGATTGTGCCAGCTCAACAGCTCCAATGGTACCGCCAAAGAACCCATCACTTATATTTACCCAGGTATTTCCGGCATTATCGCTTTTCCAGACACCTCCACCTGTAGATCCCATATAGTAGACCTTATCATTTCCCGGGATGCCGGTTACAGCAGCAGACCTGCCACCACGGAACGGTCCGACCAGGCGATACTCAATATTTGAATATAGCTCTGACGATACTGGTGGTTCAGTGTTACTCTTTTTTTTCTTTTGTCCAAAGGCAGTAATATCAGAAGATAAAATTACTATAAGAGTAAGGCTAAGGAATAATAATCTTTTTTTCATAGTATTCTTTTATTAAATATTAACGTAAAAGTAATAATCAATTATTTATATGGCTTATCTAAACAAATGTATCTGATGGTTTTTACTATTTTTAACAACTCATTTCCGTTCTGTCTTTTTAATATGATTAAGATGATCCGGAATTTGATTTATAATAACATTTTTTATATGTCTGATACTTATATATTGAAATTTCAGCATATTTATAGTCTGGCGCAATAATATATTTAACTAAACTTTAACACTCTTTAACAAGACAATAGTAAAAGGATAATTTATTTTGTAGTGCATTTAATATGCAAAGCAAATAATCTGAATCGTACTAAAGGAAAATTTTAAAATATTCATTTATGAATTCAAATGTTGATATCAAGGAACTGAATGAAAGGATAGAGAAAGAAAGTGGCTTTATTGATGCAATAACCATGGAAATGGGTAAGGTTATTGTTGGTCAGAAGAAGCTTGTTGATAGTCTCTTAATAGGTTTATTGAGCGACGGCCATATACTGCTTGAAGGAGTTCCCGGTCTTGCCAAAACCCTGGCCATAAAAACTCTGGCCTCAATAATAGATGCCAATTTCAGCAGAATACAGTTTACTCCTGATCTTTTGCCCGCAGATTTGATCGGTACTCTGATATACAGTCAGAAGAAGGAAGAGTTCTTTGTTAAAAAAGGACCACTTTTTGCGAATTTTATTCTTGCCGACGAGATAAACCGCTCTCCTGCAAAGGTTCAGAGTGCTCTTCTTGAAGCCATGCAGGAAAGACAGGTAACTATCGGTGAAGAAACTTATTCTCTGGATGAGCCTTTTCTTGTTATGGCAACACAGAACCCAATAGAGCAGGAGGGTACATATCCTTTACCGGAGGCACAGGTCGACAGGTTTATGCTTAAGGTACTTATAGATTACCCCAGTAAGGAAGAGGAGAAGCTTATAGTACGCGAAAACCTGGGTAAATCCTTCCCGAAAGCAAATAGTATGCTTAATCCCAAAGATATAATTAAAGCCAGGGAGGTGGTGAAAGATGTCTATATGGATGAGAAAATTGAAAACTATATCCTGGATATTGTCTTTGCAACCAGAAATCCGGGAGAATCAAAACTTGAAAAGTATATTAATCATATTTCGTATGGTGCTTCACCCCGGGCGAGTATTAATCTTGCAAAAGCAGCAAAGGCCTTTGCCTTTATCAGAAGAAGGGGATATGTAGTGCCTGAAGATGTAAGGGCAGTGTGTGGTGATGTATTAAGACATAGAATAGGCCTGACCTATGAGGCTGAAGCAGAGAATATAAGCCAGGAGAATATTATTGCTGATATACTAAATGTAGTTGAAGTGCCATAGAATGAGACAGGTAATAATTGCTTTAATATTACTTGGTCTTACTTCAAAAGCTCAAAGCCAGAATGTTCTAGGTTTATCTACTGTTGAAGTAAAATCGTATTTTAAATCCAACTATCCTGAGCTTGTTCTAGAATCAAATATCAGGAACGACACTTACAGGTACCTGAAATACAGTGATATGACCAGCAATCTTACTACAGCCCTTATTTTTATGAGCCCTGATGGCTTTTGTAGTTCGGTCAGATTTATTTATGATTTAAGCCTTGAGGATAAAGTTATTGAAGAGCTTGATAAAAAATTTATAAAGACAAAACCAGACAGGTGGATCGATGAAAAAAATACAGGGAAAGTAAATATATATTTCAAAAAAGAAGAATGGTATATAACAGTAAACTATAAGCACGAGTAAGCAGAAGTAAAAGTGGAAACAACAGATCTAATAAGGAAAATCAGGAATATTGAAATACGTACCAGGGGCCTTACTCGACAGGTTTTTGCCGGCGAGTATCATAGTGCCTTTAAGGGAAGGGGTATGTCATTCAGTGAGGTCAGAGAGTACCAGTATGGCGATGATATAAGGACTATTGACTGGAATGTTACAGCCAGGTATAATCATCCTTATGTTAAAGTGTTTGAAGAGGAGAGGGAGCTTACAGTTATGCTCCTGGTAGATATATCGGCATCAGGAAATTTCGGGACAGAAGTTGCGTATAAGCGGGAAAGAATCACAGAAATTGCTGCCCTGCTGGCTTTTTCAGCCATAAATAATAACGATAAAATCGGTGTTATGCTATTTTCAGATAAGGTTGAGAAATTTATTACACCACAGAAGGGCAGAAAGCATATTCTTAGAATAATAAAGGATCTGCTTGAATTTAATCCTGAGAGCACAAATACATCCCTGAATGAGCCGCTTCGTTTCCTTACAAATGGAATAAAGAAAAGGTGTACGGCGTTTGTAATATCAGATTTTATGTCTCCTGATTATGAAAAGGCCATGAAGATAGCCTCAAGTAAGCACGATCTGGTTGCCCTTCGTGTATATGACAGGTCGGAGAAATCCCTGCCAGATATTGGTCTTATAAAAGGTTTTGATCCTGAAACGAATACCGAGAGTTGGATTGATACTTCCTCCAGGAAGCTCAGACACTTATATGAAAATTGGTGGAATAATCAACAGATTAATACTGAATCTATACTAAAGAGATGTGGTGTGGACAATGTAAGCATCAGCACCGGAGAAGATTATGTAGTGCCGCTAATTAAACTATTTAAAATGAGATAGTATGAAGAAGTATCTTTATATATGTCTTTTATTGCTTATTTCTGTTTCGATACAGGCTCAGGAGGTAAATGTTAAAGCATGGTTTGATACTACAAAAATCCTTATCGGCGACCAGGTTCACTTTAATATTGAAGTATCACACCCGAATGATTTTAATATTGAATATCCGTCTTTTAACGATACACTGGTAAGTGGTATTGAGATTCTCAGTTCCAGTGGTCCGGATACAATATCAGCTGCGAATAATAATATGCTTATAAAGCTTGAATATCTTATAACAAGTTTTGATACAGGGTTTTATGAGATAGAACCGGTATTTGCAGAATCACGGAGCAGCAGCGGAGTATTAAGATATTATTCAGATTATACCTCACTTGAGGTTATTCGTTCGGATATTGCCCCTGCAGATTCTACAGATGTAATATTTGATATTATCGGACCCAGGAAGGCAGGTATAACAATAATGGAGGTTCTGCCATGGGTTTTACTGTTGTTGGTTCTGGCAATCAGTATTATGCTCGCTTACAGGTATTTCGGAAAACGAAAGAAAAAAGATGACAGTGAGATATCTAAACTTCCTGAAGAGCCAATTCATATTATTGCCTTAAGAGATTTTGATAAGCTTGAGAAGAAAGAGCTGTGGCAGAAATCACAGCATAAGTTATTCTACAGTGAGCTAACAGATATTCTGAGAACATATATTGATAGAAGGTATAATATTTCATCGCTGGAGATGACCAGCTCAGAGACTTTAGAATCCCTGCTTGATAGCGGATTTAACAATAAGGAGCTATATGAATTATTAAGGAATATATTTAACAGGGCAGACCTTTCTAAATTTGCAAAGTATAAGGCTGTGGATACCGAAAACTTAGAATCGATTGCCCATGCAAGACTTTTTGTAAAAATGACTTATATGACTCAGGATGAGAAAAAAGAAGATAATCCTGAAAAAGAAGAAAAGGAGGTAAGTGATGAGTAATTTTGCATTTGCTGATCCAAAGTATCTTTACCTGCTGATACTTATACCATTTATGGTGGTATACTATATTTTCAGGCAGCATAAATCTACAGCTTCTGTAAGATTGTCATCTCTTCAGTTCCTTAAGGATATAAAGCCAGGTACAAGATATTATCTTCAGCACCTGTTATTTATAATGCGTATGCTTGCGATAGTCATGTTGATAGTAGTGCTTGCCAGACCTCAGAGTACTGACAGGTGGCAGGACTCTTCAACACAGGGAATTGATATAATGATGGCAATGGATATTTCTGGCAGTATGCTGGCCAGGGATTTTAAACCGGACAGACTGGAGGCCTCAAAGAATGTAGCCACAGAATTTATTTCAGGAAGACCATCAGATAGGATAGGACTGGTTATATTCAGTGGTGAGAGTTTTACACAGTGTCCTCTTACAACTGATCACGCAGTTTTAATTAACCTGATGAGGGAGATGAAGAGTGGAATGATTGAAGACGGAACTGCAATAGGGCTGGGACTGGCTACTGCTGTTAACAGGATAAAAGACTCTGAAGCTATTAGTAAAGTAATAATTCTGCTTACTGATGGTGTTAATAACAGGGGAGCAATTGCTCCTTTAACTGCAGCCGAGATAGCTCAGACAATGGGAGTGAGGGTATATACAGTTGGGGTGGGCACAAAGGGAATGGCTCCATATCCTGTTCAGACAGCTGCTGGTACAAGATATCAGAATATGCCGGTTGAAATAGATGAAGAAACCCTTAGAGAAATTGCCGGGATGACTGGTGGGGAATATTTCAGGGCAACTGATAATGAAAGCCTTGAAAATATTTATAAGGAGATCGACCAGCTTGAAAAATCTAAAATTGATGTACAGGAGTATAGCCAGAAAAACGAAGAGTATCTCCTCTGGGCCATTATTGCAGTATCATTGATTTTGTTGGAACTTTTAATTAAACGATCAGTATTAAGAAAGTATATTTAGAATGCAGTTATTTAGATTTACAAATCCTGAGTTTCTTTATTTGCTGATATTAGCACCTCTGATACTGGCAATGCATATTATTTTTCTGATCAGAAGGAAAAAAGTACTTAACCATGCCGGTGATACGGAGTTGATAAAAGGACTTATGCCGGAGTATTCACGCCTTAGAACCAATATAAAATTTTATATTTTATTATTTGTATTTGTTCTGGGATCTGTTTTGCTTGCCAGGCCGCAGTTTGGAAGTAAGATTGAAGAATTAAAGCGTGAGGGTGTTGAAATAATTATTGCTCTCGACGTAAGTAACTCCATGCTTGCAGAAGATATTCAACCTAACCGGCTGGAAAGAGCAAAACAATCAATATCGCGCCTGGTGGATCGACTTGAAGATGATAAAATAGGGCTAATAGTTTTCGCAGGTGATGCCTATACTCAAATACCTGTTACTACCGATTATGTATCGGCAAAGATGTTCCTTTCGGGGATTAACCCCGGGATAGTCCCAAAACAGGGTACCTCGATTACTTCAGCACTTAACCTTGGTGCAAGTTCATTTAGTCCTCAAATGGATGAAAGCAAGGCGCTTATTATTATAACAGATGGTGAGAATCACGAAGATGATCCAATTAAGGCGGCGCGTATGGCTAAAGAGAAAGGCATTGTCGTTCATACAATCGGTATAGGGTCGACAGCCGGTGTTCCTGTTCCCGTTTATGGGTCAAGATCAAAGGAGTATCTAAAGGATCATGAGGGAAATACAGTAATCTCAAAACTGGATGAAAAAACACTTAAAGAAATTGCTTTCGAAACAGGTGGTAAATACGTCAGGGCCACAAATTCCAGTCTTGGACTTAATACTATATTTGATGAGATCAGTAATATGAAGAAGCAGGAAATGGAAGGTGCAGTTTTTTCTGAATATAATGATCAATTTCAGGTAATAGCTCTGATTATGCTTTTTGCCCTTATTGTTGATTTTATGATAATGGAGAGAAAGAACAGGAAGCTGAGTAAGATTAATTTATTTGAGTTTAAAATTTAGAAATATATGAGATATACCTCCCTAATAATTATCATGCTGTTGATCAGTGCAGATATCTCTGCGCAGAAAGAGATAAAATATTCCAGGCAGGGTAATAAGGAATATAGTGTAAACAGCTTTGATGATGCTGAGCTTCTCTATCGAAGATCGTTTGATGAAAATCCTGCATATAGTGATGCAATGTTCAATCTCGGTACTGCACTTTATAAACAGGAAAAATACCAGGACGCACAAAATAGTTTTGAGACACTTGCAAATAGCGAAATCGATCCTGTAAATAAATCAGCCTCCTATTATAACCTTGGTAATACCCTGTTAAAGGATAATAAGCTTAAAGAAAGTATAGAGTCTTATAAGAATTCCCTCCGGCTCGATCCGGGTAATATTAAAGCCAAGTATAATCTTGCTTATGCACAGGATCAGCTTAAAAAGCAGGAGCAACAACAACAACAGCAGGAACAGAACAATAATCAGGATAAGGAGCAGAATCAGGAGCAGGATCAGAATAAACAGGGAGAGAATAATCAGGATCAGCAAGATCAGCAGGACCAGCAAAATAAGCAGGACCAACAGAAAGATGATAATCAACAAAATAATCAGCAACAGCAGGATAAGATGTCAAAACAGGATGCTGAAAGATTATTGCAGGCCCTGGCAGCAGACGAACAGGAAGTGCAGGAGAAAGTGAAAGAAGCAAAGGCCTCGGAAAGAAGGGTGAGAACATTGAAAAACTGGTAATATGAAAAGAATTGCAATAATATCACTTCTCTTAATTGTCAACTTAATGTTGTCTGGCCAGGATATTGTTGTGACAGCAGAGGCTCCCTCCGTGGTTAGTGTGGGTGAGCAATTCAGGGTAACATATACAGTAAACTCGAGGGGAGGAAACCTGGTAGCACCAGAGTTTACTGATTTATATAAGCTGATGGGGCCCCAGACATCATTTAGCCAGAGTACATCGATAGTAAACGGTAAAGTGAGTCAGGAGATAAAAAATTCATTTACATATTACCTGCAGGCCACAAAGGAGGGCAGGTTTACTATCGAACCGGCTGTTTATCAGGAGAAAAAGAAAGAGTATAAATCAAGACCAATTACCGTAGAAGTAATTGCTGGTGATATACCTGAAAAGTCTGAAAATGGGGTAAATCAGGAGGCAGATCAAAATAACGTCACTTCTGCTCAGAATAATAGAATAAGTGGTTCGGATCTTTATGTTCGGCTCCTGGTTAACAGGTCTAAAGTAACAATGGGTGAATATATTGTTGCTACCTTAAAAATATATTCAAGGGTAAATATAAGTGGTTTACAGGAAGTAAATTACCCGGATTTTAATGGCTTCCTGAAAACCGACCTTGAAACAACTCCGCTAAGATCTCTTGAGAGAGAAAATGTAAATGGGCAAATTTATAATACAGGAGTTTTGCAGCGTTTTCTGATCTATCCTCAGAAATCTGGCAAGTTGAGAATTGAGCCATCAACGCTTACAGTGCTTTTACAGGAACGTACAAAATCAAACGATCCGTTTTTTGGAGATTTCTTCTCATCATTTAATACAGTACCAAAAGTTATAGCTACAATGCCTGTTGATATTGAAGTCTCTCCACTTCCTGCGGGAGGACCCGATTCGTTCCAGGGAACAGTTGGATCAATATCGCTAAGTGCAGATATTAGTGCAGATACCATATCTGTAAATGAAGCACTTACACTTAAAGTAAAGATTTCCGGAGAGGGCAATCTGCAGCTTTCAATGCCACCAAAATTTATACTTTCGCCTGATCTTGAGATCTATGATCCCAAGATTGAATCCAGGCTAGATTATAGTGCGAATGGGACAGAGGGAAGCCGGACTTTTGAATATGTCCTGATTCCCAGACATCATGGTTTATTTGAAATTCCTCCGATTAAATATTCTTATTACGATCCGGCTGCGGGGAAGTATAAAACTTTAGAAACCAAAGCCAAAAGCTTTTATGTAAAAAAGGGTGCTGAAACGGGTGATGAGACCCAGGTGTTTGGTTCAGTAAATAAAGAAAGCATAACATATCTGGGAAGAGATATCAGGTATATTCATTCAGACAGCGATAGTCTGAAGAAGCAGAACCTGATTATTATATCAAGATCATCTTTTGTAATAATGTACCTCTCGGCTCTTTTACTATTTGTAATAATTGTAATATGGAGAAGAGAACATTTGAAAAGAAATTCAGATCTGGTAAAGGTAAGGAACAGGAAAGCAGCAAAAGTCGCATCTTCAAGACTTAAAACAGCAGGGAAATTCCTGAAAGAAAATAAAGATGAAGAGTTTTACTCTGAGTTATTGAAAGCTATGTGGGGATATATTAGTGATAAACTGAGTATTCCTCCATCCGATCTTAATATTCATGATGCAAGCGGAATATTATCTGGTAAAGGAATTGATGGCCGGTCGATAGATAAACTTACCAGGATCATCGAGTCGTGCGAGTATTCAAGGTATTCGCCTACAGGGTCAGACCAGGATAAGATGGATATCTACAGATCTGCAGAAGAAGTTATCAAAGCAATAGAAAATGAAATCTAAAATCATATTCAGGTTAATAGTATTTATTCTGATATCAGGCGGTACGGCTTTGCATTTGCAGGGTTCGCCCCAGGATCCAGGAGTTACATTTGATAAGGGTGTAAGTCTTTATTCTGATGGAGATTATAATGGAGCTATTGAAGAGTGGGAGAAACTGGTATATTCCGGTTATATCTCTTACGATTTATATTACAACCTGGGCAATGCAAACTTTAAGGATGGTAGTATGCCTGGTGCTATTTTATACTACGAGAAAGCTCTATTACTAAGACCCTTCAACGAAGATGTAAAATATAATCTTGAAATAGCGAGGAGCTATATTACTGACTCTTTTGAATCGCTGCCAGAGCTGTTTCTGGTAAGATGGTATAAAATGATGTCATTGATATTTCATTCCAATACCTGGGCAATAATAAGTCTTGTAGCTTTTGTTGCATCTCTTGCATTTATTCTTTTATACCTGTTTTCTGTCCGTATTGGTATTAAGAAGATAAGTTTTCTTACAGGTTTATTAATGCTTATTATTTCTTTATCTGCAATTTCTCTTTCATACCAGAATAGTGTTTTAACCAGGAAAAAGCAAAATGCAATAATATTTGCACCGGCAGTAACAGGTAAAAGCTCACCCGATGAGAGTGGTAAGGATCTGTTTCTTATTCATGAAGGTACAAAGGTAAGAATTGAAGACGAACTGGGAGGATGGTATGAAGTAAGGCTGTCGGATGGAAATGTGGGATGGATTCCCGGTGAGTCTCTTACAAAAGTTTAGTACGAAGCAACTTTTTGAGCTTTCTTGCAGTCATAAATTTATTGAACCAATAATATGTAAAATGATGAAGAAGATTACTATCCTGATAACTCTGATTCTTGCCATGGCAGGATGTTCAAAAGAAAAAATTACCCCCGAAGGTCCGACTGATGTAAGGATAAGGAATCTTAGTGATGTTGAATTTACTAATGTTATTGTAGAAACCGGCAAGGGTGAATACAATTATGGGACTATTGCGTCCAGATCAGATTCTGAGTACCACAGGTTTGAGATATCATATAATAATATTGAAGTAACAGCCACTATTGATGGTATGGTTTATACAAATGGTGAGCAGGATCATACCTTCGACGTTTATATAGGTCCGGATAAAGTAAGCTACGAAGTATATCCTGAATCTATTGGTTCGGGTGTCCTTATTGTAGAAGTTGTTTACCCCTATGATGGGCCTATAACAGATTTGTAATCTTTTTTTCGTTGAACCTTTTTTCTTTTCGTTGGTTATATAACTGACTAATAGATATTCTATCCATTATTAGTTATCCAAAAATTAGGTTTTTTGGTTAGGTTGGTTGGTTTTTGTCCCGGCAGAGGTGCCGGGACTTTTTCTTTCAGCGATTAAAAAAGTTCCTTTAATTTTATTACTTTCAACCGAGCTGGCGGGCAGATTATTTTACCCCGCAGAGTCTTTATATTGAATACTTTAATACATAAATTCATAATTATGAAAAAGCAAAGTCCGAATAGTTCAAGAGTTCCGGTTTATCGTGATGCAGGATTTGAGTTATATGATGCTGATACTATGAGGCAGGTATTTGAAAATGAAAATGAGGTGCCGGCAGATCCGGATTTATTTATATATAGCCGTTACAGAAACCCTACGGTATTAGCTGCCGAAAAGAAAATCATGAAACTTGAAGAGTGTGACTGGGCCCTGCTTACACAATCCGGAATGTCTGCAATTGATGTTGCTTTATCAATATTTCAGCGGGGAGATAAAAGCGGCTCATGGTTATTCTTTACAGAAATATACGGTGGAACAAACTCCTATATTGATAAAGTTTTGATTAAAGGAAGAGGACTGAATATTCTACGCTTTGAACCTGCTGACGAAAAGTATGATATGCCTGGTTTCGAAAAAATTCTTAGGGAGGAAAGCCCTGAACTGGTATACTGCGAGCTTATCTCAAACCCGCTTCTTATTGTTGCAGATATAGAGAAGATCATAGAACTGTCTCATTCTTATGGAGCAAAGGTTATTATCGACAATACATTTGCAACACCCTATCTTATAAATCCACTTAAGCTGGGAGCAGACCTTGTGATACATAGTGCTACAAAATATCTGGGTGGACACGGTAATATTACTGCGGGAGTAATATGCGGAAATGATGAAGAGCTAAGAAAAGAAGCTACTAACTACAGGAAGTTTATTGGTCATATGTTGTCGGCCGACGATGCTTACAGACTTACGACTCAGATGGAGTCTTTTGCCTTGAGAGTTGGTCAGCAATTTTATAACAGCATTAAGCTTGCATCCCTGCTTGAAGATTCGGATATGGTAGAAAGAGTCTGGTTTCCAGGTCTTAAATCTCACCCGACAAATAAGATTGCCGAAGATCTATTTTCAGAAAAAGGATACGGAGCTATTATTACATTTGATCTTGCCGGTAATAGCAAGGATAGTAAGAGAGAAAAGCGTGATGCTTTTATCAGAAACCTGAGTGGCAAAATAATGCTTATTCCAACTCTGGGAGATTCTCACACTATTATTATGCCTGTTGAACCGGTATGGGGATATAAGTACCCTGAGCCTGGAATGATCAGGATATCAGTTGGTTTTGAAGAAACAGATCATCTTACAGAGCTTATCAGTAAGGCCCTGGAAGCTATATAGTAAGTTATTCTATTATTTCTATATTTCCCGGATCCCATTTATTTTTTGGACTTTCGGATCCTTTTGCATAGCCTATCGGGATAATGTTCAGGGGAATATGCTTGTCGGGTATTTTAATATGACTTCTTACAATATTTATTCTGCTTTTATAGGGAAAAACAGCTGTCCAGCATGCTCCGAGGCCAAGCGATTCAGCTGTTAGCAGTATATTTTCTGACGCAGCAGAACAATCCATAAGCCAATAGTCTTTGTAAGATGTAGTATCTGCTTTAGATATATCTCCACATACTATTATTGCTGAATAAACATCTTTAAGCATAGCAGCTGTTGGTAATTCTTCACCCAGCTTATTAAGTACAGATCTATCTTTTATTACATAGAAGAACCATGGCTGAAGATTTTTTCCGCTGGGAGCAGCCATTCCGGCCCTTAATAACTTGCCCAGGTCTTCATCACTAACGGGTTTATCAATATATTTTCTTACACTTTTTCTTGAATGAATTACCTCTGATACGGCCATTGTCTTTATATCTTTACTTAGAATAAGTTCACTATCTTCTTTATTCGTTTTATCCATATTACAGCTAATTAAAATTAGTGGGATAAGCAAAATAAAAGAAACTATCGATGCTTTAATCAGTCTCATATTTAAACAGCTCTATTGTTAACTCCAGTCAATTGCATTCTGTCCTGAAAATATCAGGTATTCGTTACACTCAGTAAAATGCTTATTGCCAAAAAAACCTCTGTGCGCAGACAGGGGAGAGGGATGTACAGATTCAAGCACACAATGCCTTTCCCTGTCAATATTAGCGCCCTTTTTCTGAGCATAGGCACCCCAAAGAAAGAAAACCAGGTTGCTTTTTCTGTCAGATAATGTTTTTATAACCTTATCGGTAAATTTCTCCCAGCCCTTTCCCTGATGTGATCCGGCAGAATGAGCTCTTACAGTAAGAGTTGCGTTTAATAATAACACCCCCTGCTTTGCCCAGCGCTCCAGGTTGCCGCTTGTCGGGTAATCAATATCAAGATCATTTTTTATTTCCTTAAATATATTAACCAGGCTTGGTGGAAACTTAACTTCATCATTTACAGAGAAACAAAGTCCATTTGCCTGTCCCGGACCATGATATGGATCCTGGCCGATTATTACAACCCTTACATTATCGAACGGGCAGTTATTAAAAGCATTAAATATTTGCCTGCCAGGTGGAAATACCTGATTGTTTTTATATTCATCTTTTACAAAATCTATAAGATCAGTAAAATATGGCTTTTTAAATTCTTCATTAAGGATGTTTCTCCAGGACTTTTCTATATCAACTTTCATTTTGCTTCTAGGAGTTTATATGATTTGTCAAGCAGCATTACTCTTTCTATAGGCTTGCTTATAAAATCGTCGCAACCCGCCTCCATACATCGATGCATGTCATCGGAAAAGACATAGGCTGTTACTGCCATAACAGGTAGATCGCTCCTTATTTCCTTTATTTTCCTGGTTGCTTCATATCCGTTCATCACAGGCATTTTTATATCCATAAGCACCAGATCAATCTTTTCTTCATTTAACACCAGGTTAACAGCCTCTTCTCCATTAATTGCCCATAGCACCTTATGACCTTCCTTTTGGAAAATATATTTTACCAGGGCAAAGTTATATTTTTCATCTTCCGCAATAAGTATGGTATATTCCTTTTCCATTTAAGATAGGATATACTCAAAGTTAATAAAAGATGATCAAGCTGACATTGCTAAATTAATAAAAATGGTATCACTGCAGGGATGACGAGTATACTTTTAGAACATAAAAAGCGCCCCATGCTTAGCATGGAGCGCTTTACGCCTGAAATATATCTGTCTTACTGTAAACTTATCAGTACGATTATTTTACCTGTTCCGGATTTATGACTTTCTAGTGCCTTGCCAATAATAGCGTTCCTTCTTGTTTCGTTCTCTGCGATCATTGTCTTAAGCTCTTCAAAGTCTTTTGCCTTTGTAACATCAAGTAAGGTCCACTTCATAGCATGACCGGGGGTGGATGATGATGTTACCATATCGCCAGGTTTAATAGGTCCGTTTTCATCTGTTACCTTACATGGTACACGACCGGCAAGAGCAAGTT
>CAZWLP010000058.1:0-15480 GCA_964634565.1 uncultured Rikenellaceae bacterium
TGCATTACCTGAACATAATCTGAACTCCATGTACTTATGGACGATGGATCTGCTGAAACCTGAGGGTTCCCATATATCATTTTGATTTCAGTGTCTGAATCTATTGACAGAACTGGTATTTGAACCCATGCTAAATATTCGCCCGAGACCGGATCATAGTATTCTATCTGATGATTAAGTCTGTTGCCGTTAAGGTCTGAGAAAATAATATCATAGCCTGAAATATTTTCAACATTCCCTCCATTGGCTGTAGTTGAAAGGTCAGAATCAGTAATGCTTATCAGAAACGGAAAATCAATAAGATCCTCGTTTCCTTTCACAATATCATGCTTTATTGTTAAAGTCTTACTAAAAGCATATCCCAATCCCGGTAGCGGTTGACTAATTGATAAAAGAGCTCTGTCACTTGTACCCGTGGATCCACAATCGGTTGTTATTTCACAGGTATAAGCTCCTGCATCAGACGCGTCAATAGTAGAAAGTGACAGTGTTGAAGTCGTTTCTCCAATAAGGTCGACTCCATTTTTCTTCCATTGGTAACCGGTAATATTTCCTGTTGTTGAAGCTGTAACGCTGAAACTGGCATTGTCGCCTATGCATCGTTCCAGGGAAACCGGGTTAGAGCTTATCGCAAGGCATCCTGTTGTTCCAATACAATACTGAGAGCCAGTAGCAAAATTTGTAATACCATTAAGGCCTGTGCGATATAATTCAGGGGGCACACCCGCAGAATGTAATCCGTCAAACGACCATGCACCTCCATTATTTCTTTTTGCAATCCTGCTATCAGATCCCAGAACATAACTATCGAATCCGTTAGCATAGAGACTTATATTGTAATTTGTAGAGCTTAGACCATTTGCTGCGAGCATGTTCCAGTATCCGTCTGTAAATCGGCCGGTAATTGCAGTAGCTCCATCGCTCGCGGGTAAGGCTCCTAATGGATCAGTCGGAATAAACTCTACTATTAATGAACCAGCAACCAGGTTTGAAAAATTAATAACAGCAAAATTTTCAATATCAGATGTTCCAACCGGAAATAAATAATCCTGGCCTGTTGATCCTGCATATCTTTCAAACTCACCTATTATCTGTCCTGAATTATGAATCAATGATCCAGGAGTATTGTTTTGAAGTAATAACCTGTATGAAGCGGCATCTATATTGCCATAATGCATAACAAGGCTTGAAACAACATTTACATTCGCCGAAGTAATAGCAATTCCTTCACCGGAATTTTCAATTTCAAGATTATAAAAAGTCTCTGTACTGCCTCGCGTAATATTCTGTTGATCTGGACCACTAAATGTAACTGTTCCATTTCTCTCCCCGAAGCTGCCAGAATTGATCCAGTCTCCTTCGATGTTGATATCATAATCTGACCCTGTAACATCAAAATTTGTCCCGCTCCCAATAGTAAGTGTTCCTGAAACAGAGATATCTCCCTGGAGATCTTTATCGCCGGAACCATTTGTGCTCAGGTTATAGTATTCTCCATTCTGTGGTAGTATAATGACCTGATCACCGCTACGTGAATAATTAACAGTATTCCCATCTGCTGAAGCTAAAAGCGTTCCATTGCTATTTAACAGGATATCGCCTCCCTCATAAATCAAGGTAGAAAGAGTATCATTTACCCATGTGCCAGGTTCATCATTTGAGTTAATCGCATTTTGTGCAGTTACGGTTGATTTATTTGTAAAAGTGTAAGATCCATTAAACTCAAAATAATCTTCAACAGTCATATTGCCTGTTCCTCTAAGAGTAAGGCTGGCATATATCCTGCACCTCTCAAGAGTTACATTATTACTATTATTAACAATATCTCCGTAAAATCGTACCCTCGAACTAATATTAGCCCTTATATTAATAATGGCTCCATTGTCAATAAAAATAGTTCCAAAATAATAATCGGATCCTGAGGACCCATTAGTATCACTTAAAGTTCCATAAACATACAAATCACCAAAAACAGCAAAAGTATAGGAAGACAGTTCCAGTATGCCTGAATTTATATACAGGTCATTTACATGTCTATTAGGCGCAAGGTCAAGCGTAACATTATTATTAATATCAACTCTGTCGGGCCTGTAATTCTGTCCAGGATATCCCTGCCCTGCTGTTGGCTCTGCCCAGGTACTGCCATCATATCTCTCCCATACCGATAAGGTTGACCAGTTGCCTGAGGCTTTTGACCTATAATCTCCTGTTGTCTGAGAAAAAATAAATTGAGCTGAAATAACAAATAATAGCAACACAGATACCATTCTCCGGGCCACCAGCGATTGGAGGGTAATACTCAGGTTGGTTAATATGTTTAATTTGCTATTCACAAAAACAAAAAAATTGCTATTTCGACCAATCTCTTTTTTTTTAGTCAAAACAGAATCACTATATTTTATTATACCCGCCGACTATCAATTTCCACGGGTTATTTAATTTCCTAATCAAGACTATATTTATCTCTTCAAGGTTGCACTATTCCAACCTTTTCGAGGAAATTTAAAGATAATAATTATTCTATTAAGTTAATAGTGTTCTTTGATGAACAAGCTTATAACATAAATTAACGACTAAATTGTGATTATAAAAAAAGCACCGCTCATTATGGGCAGTGCTTAATAGTTTCAGGATGTGTACTTTATATTATCATCATGGCATCACCATAGGTGCCAAATCTGTACTTTTCTTTTACCGCCTGATTATATGCTTCAAAGACCTGTTTGTAACCTCCAAAAGCTGCTACCATCATAAGAAGCGTTGAGTATGGTAAATGAAAGTTACTTACCATCATATCGGGCACCTTAAATTCATATGGTGGAAATAAGAATTTATTAGTCCAGCCATCAAATGGCTTAAGCCTCCCTTCAGTAGAAACAGAACTTTCGAGTGTTCTTACAACTGTAGTTCCGACTGCACATACTTTTTGTTTTTTTCTTTTTGCCAGATTTACCCTGTCGGCAGCAGCCTGTTGAATAAGGATTCTTTCTGAGTCCATTTTATGTTTAGTCAGGTCTTCAACATCAACACTCCTGAAATTACCCAGTCCAACGTGAAGAGTAATCTCTGCAAAATCCACCCCTAAAATCTCAAAGCGCTTAAGCAGCTCCCTGCTAAAATGCAGTCCGGCTGTTGGTGCAGCAACAGCACCTTCGTGCTTGGCAAATATTGTCTGATACCTGTCATCGTCCTCAGGTTCAACGGGACGATCAATAAATTTTGGCAGAGGGGTCTCACCAAGCTCATACAGAGTTTTCTTAAATTCTTCGTAGGAGCCATCGTACAAAAATCTTAAGGTTCTTCCTCTTGAAGTAGTATTATCAATAACTTCCGCAACAAGAACATCGTCCTCTCCGAAATAGAGCTTATTGCCTATCCTGATTTTTCTTGCAGGATCAACCAGTACGTCCCACAATCTCTGGTCACGATTAAGTTCGCGTAAAAGAAAAACCTCAATCTCAGCTCCGGTTTTTTCCTTATTTCCAAATAACCTGGCGGGAAACACTTTAGTATTATTAAAAACCAGCAGATCGTCTTCAGAAAAATATTCAATTATATCTTTAAAAACCTTGTGTTCGATCTTTCCGCTCTCCCTGTTAACGACCATTAACCTGGATTCATCTCTGTTTTGAGATGGATAAAGTGCTATTAATTCCTGTGGTAATTTGTACTTAAACTGAGATAACTTCATAAGATTCTATAGTTCATTATTATATAAATACTACTTTAATTTTTATCCCCCCTTATACGCGGGAGAACTTATATTGTTACAGTGTTTTCAACTTTTCTTCAAAATCATTTATTGACATTGCTTCTGAAACTGCATAATTACCTATATATGTGCGCCTTAACTCTGTCAGGTGCGCCCCGCTTTCAAGCGCAAAGCCAATATCACGTGCCAATGATCGGATATAGGTACCTTTTGTACAACTAACCCTGACCTTTATATAGGGCATATCGAAGTTCAATAGTTCGAGTTTATGAATAACAACTGGCCGGGGAGGAAGTTCTTTATCAATACCTTTTCTTGCGAATTCATAGGCCCTTTTGCCATCAATATTTTTTGCCGAGAAGAGAGGTGGAATCTGATCCTGTTGTCCTACAAAAGATTCTAAAACAGAGATTATTTTATTTTCAGAAATATGAGATATATTAAACTTCCTGTCGACTGCTGTTTCAAGATCAAAACTTGGAGTTGTTTCTCCCAGCTTAAAGGTGCCTGCATATTCCTTATCGAGACCCTGTAATAATTCAATTGTTTTAGTTTTTTTCCCAGTGCAAATAATCATTAGACCACTTGCAAGGGGATCGAGGGTTCCTGCATGGCCAACTTTCAGTTTTTTATATCCATATTTATTCCTGATAAGATTCTTGACTTTTTTGACAAGATCAAATGAAGTCCAGTAGAGAGGCTTATCAAACAAAAGCACTTCCCCTGCTTCAAAATCTGTATTAAAATCTATATCCATTAAAAAATAAAAATTGAGATAATCCCGATAACAATACAGTATATTCCAAACCAGAATAATTTTCCTTTTCTTACTATATTTATCATCCACCTGCAGGCAATATAGCCAGTAATAAATGCAGAGATAAAGCCTGCAATAATGATCCCGGCTCCAACTGAATTCTCATTATTGAAATCTCCTCCGATCAATTCCAGTAAGTTAGCTCCCAGTACGGGTATCAATACCATTAAAAATGAAAATTTCGCGAGCTCATTCCTGTTATTTCCCAGAATAAGTCCGGTTGATATTGTTGCTCCCGACCTTGATATCCCGGGCAAAACGGCAAAAGCCTGGGCAATTCCAATAATAAATGCATCAAAGAAAGTTAATGAGCGATTTGAGCCTTTTATTAATCCGCTAATAATTAGGAATCCTGCTGTGACCAGCAACATCAAACCCACAAAAACTATATTCCCATCAAAATAACTTTCAACGAGATCTTTAAAAAAAACGCCTACTATCATTACAGGTACAAGGGAAATAATAATCTTAAATACATATCTGGTTTCTTCATTGTATCTAAACTCAAGTGTTCCTCTTATAAGTATAATAATCTCAGACCAGAACACAACCAGTGTGCTTAAAACTGTAGCACCATGAACTGCCACTGAAAAGCTAAAACTGGTATCTGCATCTATTCCAAAAAGGTATTTTGAAATTTCCAGATGACCGCTGCTGCTTACCGGCAAAAATTCTGTTAGGCCCTGGATAATTCCAAGAACTATTGCTTCAATAAAATCCATAAAGAGAAAAGTAATTATTCAGATTTGTCGGGTTTTTTCATTATTGCCCAGATCTCAAACACAAAACCAATAAGAACTATTATAGGGGCCAGAGTAATTCTCCTGAAGCTAAATATTTTTTCGTTAAATACGCTGGGATCATCTGTTTTTCCTCCCAGCATTAGCAAAAACCCAATAATTATAATTCCGAAACCTATTGCAAGAAGTTTATAATTATGTTTGCCAAGGGCAAAACCAATATCCTGTTTTTTTTCATTCTTTTGTGCCATGACTAAAAATAAAGTTTGTCTTCAGATATTCCCAAATACTTATTTACTGAAAAATATGTAGAAAAATAATTTATTAATATTCCTATAACTATTATACTTCCAAACAAAATTAAAAGTAATCCCATATCCTGAAGCGAAAACAGCAGATAAAACTCCTGTTCAATAAAATACAAAATTACCATTAATAATAGAATAGACACCAGTCCGGCTATTACACCGTGAAGCACACTCCTCAACAAGAAAGGTCTTCTGATAAATGATCTGGTGGCTCCCACCAGTTGCATTGTATTAATGATAAACCTTTTAGAATAGACACTCAATCTTATGGTGTTATTTATTATTGTGAGAGATATTAGCAGTAATAGTACACTGAAAATCAGCAGAAGCAGGCTTATCTTTCTAACATTCTCATTCAGGAGGTGAAGAAATGACTCCTGAAAATAGACTTCCTCAACCAGTGGGTATTCAAGAATATACCTCTCGATATTAAGCACACTATCCGGATGAGTATAATCTGCAAGCAGATAAACGTCAAGAGATGGCAAAAGCGGATTATATCCCATAAATGAAATAAAATCCTCTCCCAGTTCTTCCTTCAGGTTCTCAGCAGCCTGTTCTTTTGAAATATACTGACTGGATTTAACATATTCTTTAGCTGCAAGGTCTTTCTGCAGCATCCTGATATCAGCTTCCTTGGCCTCCTCCTTAAGCATAACCGAGAAACTCAGGCTCTCTTTGAAATAATCTGAAAGTTCTCTTGCATTAATAATAAGCATTCCCAGCAAACCCAGAAGAAAAAGCACAAGTGATATACTTACAATAAGGGTAAGATATGAACTTCTGAGCCTGCCTTTTGAAATAGATCTGGAATATCCCACTGCAATTAAAATTTGTGCTCAAAAATACACAAGATATACTAATTATACCTTCTGCCTGCCAAAAAAGTAATCAGACAGAATAATCTTATGCAAGATATTGGTTTACTTAATCAAGTATTGTAACCCAGCCAAACTCATCGGGCTCATCGCCGTTTTGAATTCCTATCAGTTTATTATAGAGTTTCATCTGTACCTTACCCGGATCACAACCCGGACAATACTCATAAACTTTTTCAGTCTCAGGATCAAATATTCTTGCAATCGGACTAATCACCGCTGCCGTTCCACAGGCACCTGCCTCCTCAAATTCGGCAAGCTCTTCCAGTGGAACCTTACGTCTTTCGGTTTTCATTCCCATTGATTGAGCTATATCTATAAGGCTCTTATTTGTTATTGATGGAAGTATTGATTCTGATTTCGGAGTAATATAAGTGTTATTCTTAATACCAAAAAAGTTTGCAGGACCGCATTCATCTATATACTTCTTTTCTTTTGCATCGAGAAAAAGAACATTTGCATATCCTGCCTTACGTGCCTCAACAATTGCCTTTAAACTGGCAGCGTAGTTCCCACCAACCTTAAATGTGCCTGTACCCAGAGGAGCTGCCCTGTCATATGCCCTGCTTAATATCATGTCAACGGGCTTAACGCCTCCTTTAAAATAAGGGCCAACCGGTGTTACAAAAACCATAAATGTATATTCTATCGCCGGACTTACGCCAACCATAGGCCCATTCCCAAATAAAAGGGGCCTTATATAAAGAGAGGCTCCTGAACCATATGGTGGGACGAATCTCTTATTCATCTCCACAACCTTGAATATGGCCTCCTTAAATAATTCAACAGGGACTTCAGCCATCAATATACCCCTCGCTGAATTAATCAGCCTCCTGGCATTTTCTTCCCACCTGAATAATCTTATCTTTCCATCCTTACCCATAAAAGCCTTCATTCCTTCAAAAGCTTCCTGTCCATAATGCAAGCCTGTTGCTGCCATATGAACATTTAATTGTTCTGATGTACTTACTTCAAGGTCTCCCCATTTACCATCTTTATAATTACAGCGGATATTATAATCCGTCTTTATATAACCAAAGGTTAAATTGCTCCAATCGAGTGATTCCATTGATTTAATAAATTAGTTTGTGATTTACACCCAAAAGTAATCTTTTATAAGAAAACAGCAAATGAGTTTTGGAACATGTTAATTACAATTTGCCCATGTAGTCTTTCAAAACCCCCATCTGCTTTTCAACAGAATTGGTCCGCAGTAGTTTAGCCGTACTGCTAATAAAATTAAATGAAGACAGTAGCTTAAACTGCTCTTCAAACCAGGCCTTTTTATTATTAAGTCCCAGCATTGCTTTCTGTTCAGAGAAAAGGAGTTCAAGTCTGATTATATAGTCAACACGACCCAGATAATCATATATTGAATCAAATAAGATCTGCCCCTCGCGGGACCCGGGATCAGCAGAAAGAGCATCGGTAATAATATTTGTTGCCGCTTCAATCTGTGCTTCAGAAAAATCGTACTCAGGAGCCTTTTCCTTAAGCAGTTTTAATGATTCGTTTTTGTAATCCTTGTAATCCTTACAATAGCCACTGTAAATAAAAATTGATGCCAGACGCAGTACCAATAATTCTTTATCATTCAGCATTTCGGCTCTTCCAATTAATTCGGCCTGGGTACTTATATTCTTCATATACCTTATATCATGGAAAATTAGATCCTTGCTTCCCTGGCTTTCAAAAAGCTCAAATATCTCATCCTCAAGGTCAAGCAACCTTATCACAAGGAGCTTATTCATAAATATATCATTGGGCTCATTCCTGCCATCCTTTCTAAGTTCTGGCCTGATACCATTTATAAAATACATATCCAGCTCTCCCTTGTACTTCACAGGCATCTTACCCCTGTATTCACATATAAAGAAGTCCTTGGCATATTCATAAGTAGTACCCGAGATATTTATTTTCCCCGCCTCACCCGACGATTCCATCCTGCTGGCAGTATTAACAGTATCTCCCCAGATATCATATGACAGTTTTTTTTGTCCTACAACGCCGGCTATAACAATTCCTGTATGCAGACCTATTCTTATATCCCAGAAGATCTGACCTTTCTCCTTTTGCTCCTGTTTAAGATCTTTCATAAACTCCTGCATCTCAATAGCTGCCAGTATCACTTCTATAGGATTTGTTCTATTCTTCTTCGGGATGCCCCCTGCACACATATAAGCATCACCAATTGTCTTAATCTTTTCAATATTATACTTCTCTACCACGCTATCGAAGTAAAAGAAGAATTTATCGAGCTCATCAATTAAAACTTCCGGGTTAATCTCCTCAGCTATCCTTGTAAATCCCTGGATATCTGAAAACAACACAGTGGCAAAATTAAATTTCTTCTTTGTAGCTTTACCCTTGGACATTATCTCGTCGGCAGTTCCTTTAGGTAATACATTGGCAAGAAGTGTTTCTGTTTTCTCCTTTTCGTTGTTTAACTCCTCGGTGCGGCTCTGAACAAGTTGCTCAAGCATTATCTGCCTCCTTATATGTCTTTTAATAAAAATCCCATATAAGAACCAGATAAATATTATAAGTAATAATAAATATAGAATAAGAAAGAAGGGATATAGAAACAGTGGTTTCTTTACCTGAAAACTAAAAAGAGTATCTTCGGAAAAGATCATACCCTGTCTTCCGGTCCTGACCTTCAGATTATATGACCCCGATCTAAGATTTGTATATTCCTTAACCGGATAAGGAGTCCAGAAACTCCAGTCCTTATCATATCCTTTCAATAAAAAAGAATAATAAATATCAGTTTCCTTCCTGAGATTAAATAATAAATTATTCTGATTTCGGGAAAGTACAATTACGTCAGATTTTGTTTCCTCTAATTGAAAATCACTTAGGATTGTATCATAATTTATTGTTACAGTCTCCAGAAGCGACCTTCCATCCTGACCCAATATTTGGCCTCCGGATAATAGAAGAATAATCACTGCTTGAAATATAAAACAAGGGTAGCCTCTTACAATTGCACTATTCACTGTTAATAATATGATTAAGGTCTGCTATCAAATGTACTTAATTAAAATGTGCGCACAAAAAGGTTAATCAAATTATGCTACATTTGAAATAAATTACATATTAATATGAAAATTATTTTTGCCACCAATAACCTTCATAAAATCAACGAAATAAACAATATTATAGACTCAAAATACAGATTAACAGGTCTCTCAGAATCAGGAATATTTGAAGACATCCCAGAGAATGAAGATACGCTCGAAGGAAATGCGCTGGCAAAAGCCAGATATGTATACAAGCTTACCGGAACAAATGTTTTTGCCGACGATACCGGACTGGAGGTTGAAGCACTAAATAATGAGCCTGGAGTATTTTCCGCAAGATACGCAGGCGATCAGAAAAGCTCAAGCGATAATATTGATAAATTACTTTATAAGCTTAAGGCAAAGGAAAACAGGAAGGCCAGGTTCAGAACAATAATTGCTCTGATTATTGAAGGTAATGAATACCTTTTTGAAGGCGAAGTTAAGGGAGAAATTATAGAAGAAAGAAAAGGAGAAAAAGGCTTTGGCTATGATCCTGTTTTTAAACCTTCAGGTTATAATAAGACCTTTGCCCAGATGGATATTGATAAGAAAAACCAGATATCGCACAGGGCCAGGGCGGTAAAAAAGCTAATAGAGTTTCTGAATAGTTTTGATAAACAATAATTTAATCTAATTGCAGTTAAGCTAACATGAGATCCTTTATTTTTTCGGTACTGCTCTTTATCCCCTTTCAGATGATGGGCCAGGGTGCTGTAGGATCATGGGAAGATCACCTGCCTTACAACTCAATAAAGAAGATTATTGAAGGAGATGGAAACTTATATGCAGCAACAGATTATGCTCTTGCTGTATATAATCTTCAATACATGGAGATTCAAAAATTATCAACCGTTCAGGGGCTGAGTGAATGTGGTATAAGCACAATAGGATATTCAGAAAATCACAAAACACTTGTGATTGCGTACAACTCCACCAATATAGATCTCTATAAAAATAAAACAATAACAAATGTTCCGGATATTTTCGATAAATATATCCCCGGCCGAAAAAGCATTAACTCTATTATAACAAATGGAAATTATGCATATATCGCTAGTAGCTTCGGGATTGTTATACTGGATCTCGAAAAACTTGAGATAAATGATACATGGAAACCATCTCTTACAAGCAATGTTGCTGAAGTATTCGATATAGCAATCTCGGAAAATATTATCTACGCCTGTACCGACGAGGGTACGCTTTCGGCTGATATCACCAACCCCGGTCTTGCATATTTTGGAAACTGGATTCCTGTTCCCGGACTGGATCAAAACGCCATATATAAAAATATCGAGGTTGCCGGTGATAATATATTTCTTTCGAGACAATCTTCCGGATCAGAAGTAGATTCTTTACTGCTCCTTAACCAGGGAAACATTTCAATACTATCAGCAAATGAGGGTCAGTCAGTATATTCCATTAGTAGCTCACAAAACAAGATTATAGTCACATATGGTCCTAAGATTGATATATACGATAATGAAGGAGACCATATTAGAGAAATACAGAATTACCAGTGGGGAGAATCGAATAGCAGGGATGCAGTAATAGCTAATGGAGTACTTTATATTGCAGATAATCTACATGGAATTGTAATTGAGCATAATACTTCATCATATGAATCAGTTATAATTCCCGGGCCACAATCAGTCAATTCTGAAAATATCTACTCAGAAGAAGGTAGCATATATATCGCTGGCGGGAAGATAACAGAGGGATGGGATAATGCCTGGACTATATTCCAGACCAGTATATTCAGAGACCGAAGGTGGAAATCCTTCGAATACGATAACTCATGGGATGTATTGAGAGTAAGGCCCTTCCCGCAAAATTCATCAACTATCTATGTATCAACTTGGGGATCAGGCTTATATGTCTTAAATGAGCAAGGGATATCAGAACATTTCGACGATAGTAATTCCCCGCTCGAATCAGCCATTCCAGGAAGTGCCTATATACGAATCTGCGGCATGGCATTCGATAAAAATAATTACCTGTGGCTTACACACACGGGTGTTCAGAACAGCATAAAGATTCTTAAACCCGACAATAGCTGGATAGTATTGCCATATACTATTAATGCACCTGTTATAGGTGACATAATTATAAGCCGCTCAGGGAAAAAATGGATAGTTCTGCCAGGAGGTAATGGTCTATTTGTTCTGGATGATAATGGAACTACTGAGAATTTTGGAGACGATAATTACTTATTATTAGATGTACACGATCAGTATGGACAAAAACTAAATACTATCTACTCTATAGCTGAAGATCTTGATGGAAATATATGGATAGGGACAGACAAGGGACCGGCAATATATTATAACCCGGAACTGGTATTTGCCGAAGATATTTACTGTCATAGAATCAAAATACCCAGAGATGATGGTTCAGGCCTGGCAGACTACCTGCTCTCAACCGAAAAAATTAAAAGCATAAGCATAGATGGAGGTAATAGAAAATGGTTAGGAACCAGTAAATCAGGTGTGTTTCTGGTTAGTGAAGATGGGAAAACATTAATAAAATCGTACTCAGAAGCAAACAGCCCCCTCCTTTCTGACACCATCACATCAATAGATGTTAATGATATTACCGGAGAGGTATGGATTGGTACATCAAAGGGAGTAATATCTGTAAGAGAAAATGCCACTCTTGGAGATGAAAGCCTTAATAAAGTTTATGCCTTCCCCAACCCTGTCAGACCCGAATATAATGGACTGCTAACCATTACCGGACTGGACAGGAATACAAATGTCAAGATTACCGACATCTCGGGCAATCTGGTATTTGAAACAACTTCAACTGGCGGACAGGCTACCTGGGATCTGAATAATTTCAGGGGACAAAGAACCTCAACAGGCGTATACCTGGCATTCTGCTCAAGCGAAAGTGGTGAGACAGCTAAAGTAATAAAGATACTGATTATCAGGTAATCAATGATTGAATTCTTTCTATCTGCTTCTTCTTATTAACTTCCCTTAAACTCTGGGCTGTTTTTGTAAAATACTGATGCCCGGAAATAAACTTAACCTGTAACTTATTCCAATCGTTTAGTGATCCTATCTTTTTTTGGGCTTTCAGTTCATCATAAAGAGTATTGGAAACCGGGATAAAATCACTGCGTCCAAGATAATCAAGGTCGGCATCACAGATAATTTTTTGCAGAAGTGTTTTCGGCTGCGGCGGCAGTTTTGTAGCCATTATAGTCTCACAGATAGTCTCAATCTGTTCTTCTGAATAGTTATAATCAGGTAAATATTTCTTAACCATCTCTGTGCCATAATACTCGTGCTCATCGTATGCAATTGTATGGCCGGCATCATGAAATAATCCTGCCATCTTCAATAATAATATCTCCTCATCCGTACACCCCTCAGCCCATCCCATAAGCTCTACTTCAGTTACTACATCCACAGTATGCTTAACATTATGATAGAAAAGATAATCGGGCAACTCCTTTTCCAGCTTATCCAGAATTATCTCCTGAATATCAGTAAACTGGATAAGCCCAAACTTTATTTTAAACGCATCATTGGGCTCTTTACCCAAACCATCGACAGAAAATTCTGGTTTTAAGCCAATAACCTCATATATATCCAGATCGCCCTTATATTTAACAGGCAATTTCCCAAAATACTCACAGTGAAAGAATTCCTTAACCAGCTCGTAGCTCATAACAGAAATCAGTATTTTTCCCTTATCTGATACTGTTTCAACCCTGCTGGCTGTATTTACCGTGTCTCCCTTTATATCATACGATATCTTCCTCTTCCCGCTAATGGAAGCTGTTACCGGTCCGGTGTGTACTCCAATTTTTAAATCCCATATCCTATCCTTACCCTGCCTTCTATTACTTTCAAAATCCTGCAAAAAATTTCTCATCTCCATTGCAGCCATTACCACATCAATGGGATTGGTTATATTCTTTGCAGGTATACCTCCCGCACACATATAGGTGTCGCCTATAGTTTTTATCTTCTCAATATTATATTTCTTAACTATCTCGTCGAAAGCATAAAGAACCTCATCCAGTTCATCCATATAGTCTCCCGATCCTTTATCGGTCATAACCCTCGAAAATCCATGAATATCGGCAAACAGAACTGTAGCCATCTTAAACTTCAATGACTTGTGATCCTGTGTAACGTCTGTCTTCTCGTTAATTTGTTCGGGTGTAAACTGCTCAAGGAGAGCCCTGTTCTTCTCTTCTCTCCTGGTAAGCTTTTCATTCTCTTTCTGAAGCTTCTTGATTTTCTCTTCAAGCTCCTGATTCTGCTTGGCGAGCCTGGCTATCCTTTTTACAAGGTTTTCGTGTGATTCAGTTACCATAATTCAATTCAAATAAACTTATGAATATACGAATTTAAAATTTTCATCTCAACACTTGTAACAGAATTCCAATTTCGTACTTTTGATCAGTAGCAAACATTATGTTAAGTAAGACCGGAGGAATAGTATTACAAACCATTAAGCACTCTGACTCAGGGATTATCTGCCATATACTTACCGAAGAATATGGTCTTATACCTTTTATTGTCAGAGGCACACATAGCAAAAAAAACAATACCAGAAGTGCCTATTTCCAACCCCTGCAGATATTAAGCCTTGAAATATATTACAAATCTTCGCGAAATTTACAGTCTCTGAAAGAAGTATCTGCAGATATTACTCTGAAAAACTTACACTTTGATTTTGAAAGAAACAGTATCGCTTTTTTTATCGGGGAAGTATTGAAGAAAACCCTTAACGAAGGGGAGCCTAATAAAAATATATACAACTATATAAAAGACAGCATTATTTATCTCGATTCTGATAAGAACATACTTAACTTTCATATAGGATTTCTTATTGGTCTGATGAAATATCTGGGGATAGCCCCTACTCACGAGTACAGTGAAAAGAACTGCTATTTCGATATGCAGAACGGATTATATACAAGTAGTCCTCCCCTGCATGGCTATTATCTCGATAAGAGATTCTCCGAGTTATTATATCGCTTCTCCGGCAGTTCTATTGAAGACTGCAGCATGATCCCTCTAAACGGAAATAGCAGATCAGCATTTATCGACAAGCTTATTTTATACTTCTCCATGCACCTGCAGGGATTAAACAGGATAAAATCCCTGGATGTACTGAAAGAAATATTTAAGCAGTAAGATTTATTCATTAACCGTATAATTTTTTATCTTAGACCTTCCTAATTTGTTGCAAATGCCTATACTAAACTCAATTGCCAACTGGCTAAATACCAAAAGAATATACAATATTGATCTATTTAAGAAATATCCTTTTGAGGTTCAGCAGGAGACATTATACAGTTTACTTGACAAAGCTTCAGAGACAACCTGGGGCCGGAAATATAATTTCTCATCACTTGCTTCAATAAAGGACTTTCAGGACTCTGTGCCGATTCAGACTTATGAAGACTTTGAACCCTATGTGGAGAGGCTGAGAAAGGGAGAAAAGGACCTTTTCTGGCCAGGTGATATAAAATGGTTTGCAAAATCATCCGGCACCACCAGTTCCAAAAGCAAGTTTATTCCTGTTACTAAAGATTCCCTCGAAGATTGCCATTACCGGGGAGGTAAGGACGTACTTGCTATTTATACCAGGATGTTCCCCGACTCAAAAGTTTTAAATGGAAAGGGACTAACCCTGGGTGGCAGTCATAGAATAAACAAGTTTGAAAATAAATCACTCTACGGAGATCTTTCTGCAATATTAATCGAAAACATGCCATTATGGGCCGAGCTTCTCAGATCCCCCAGGGCAAAAATTGCCCTGCTCGAAGATTTTGAGGAAAAGATGGAGAAAATCGCCAGAGCAACAGTTAACCAGAATATCAAATATCTTGTTGGTGTCCCATCCTGGTTTCTTGTACTTATAAAATATATGCTCAATTATACAGGTAAGCAAAACCTCCTTGAGGTTTGGCCCGACCTCGAACTTTTTTGTCATGG
>CAZWLP010000059.1:0-15299 GCA_964634565.1 uncultured Rikenellaceae bacterium
ATTTATGAAAAATTAAGTTTGAAATTTCCGGAAAAAAGTAGTTACTTTGCGACTCAAATTGAGAATATTAAAGAATTAATGTCATAATTAACAGAGAATGGGAATTTATATATTTGTATCGGTCCTGATTATAGTAGCCTGCTTTCTGCAGATACTTATTGTACTTGTACAAAATTCAAAAGGGGGTGGCCTGGCTGCTAATTTTACATCTACAGGTCAGACTATGGGTGTACGTAAAACTGCAGATTTTCTTGAAAAAGCGACATGGACTCTAGCAGTTGTTATTCTTGTATTAAGTGTTGCAGCTACAGCAACAATACCTCGTTCGGGAGAAGAGAAGCAATCAAGAATTCAGCAGTCGATTCAGAATGCAGTCGATCCTAATGCAATTCCAACATTACCTACAGCGGTTCCAAATCAGGATCCCGTTACTGAGGGTGGACAATAGCAAGAAGAAAAGAAATTATTAAGAATGTCAGTTTGTCATCAGACTGACATTTTTTTTGCAATAATGTCTACTTTTCGTCCTATTTACCCGTTATTTCCATTTGGCATAAAATGTGATAATTAGGTGATGTCGGTAAAATTATTGTTTAACCTATATAACTAATAAATAGAGATGGCAGATTTAAAAGGAAAAATACTCGCTGGCAAAGTCCTTGTTCAACCAGCTGAGGCAGAGGAAAAAACAAAAAGTGGAATAATTATTCCTGATAGTGCTAAAGAAAAACCACAGCAGGGAACAGTTGTTCTTGTTGGGGCGAGTAAGAAAGATGAACAAATGGAGGTAAAAGCCGGAGATACCGTTCTGTATGGGAAGTATGGCGGACAGGAACTGACTATTGATGGTACAGACTATCTCCTGATGTCGCAGAGTGATATTCTTTTTATAATGTAAACCTGAAAACAATTTAAATTATTATTTGATATGGCAAAAGAAATCAAATTTGATATCGAAGCTCGTAATCTTCTTAAAGAAGGTGTTGATCAGCTTGCAGATACAGTAAAAGTTACACTGGGCCCTAAGGGACGTAATGTTGTACTTGAGAAAAAGTTTGGTGCACCACAGATCACAAAAGATGGTGTAACTGTAGCTAAGGAGATAGAGTTGAGTGACGGATACCATAATCTGGGTGCTCAGATGGTTAAGGAAGTTGCTTCCAAAACAGGAGATGATGCCGGCGACGGTACTACAACTGCTACCCTGCTTGCACAGGCAATTATAAATGTTGGAATAAAGAATGTTACTGCGGGAGCAAACCCAATGGAACTGAAAAGGGGAATCGACAAAGCAGTTGAAATTGTTGTTAAGTCTATCGCAGATCAGGCCAAGGTTGTTGGTGATGATCTTAATAAGATAGAGCAGGTAGCACGTATTTCTGCCAATAATGATGATACCATCGGGAAACTTATAGCTGAAGCGATGGGTAAGGTTAAAAAAGAAGGTGTTATAACTGTTGAAGAAGCAAAAGGAACTGAGACAACTGTAGAGGTTGTTGAAGGTATGCAATTCGATCGTGGTTATATATCTCCTTATTTTGTAACAGATGCAGATAAAATGGAGGCAGATCTTGAAAGTCCTTATGTTCTGATTTACGATAAGAAGATATCAACAATGAAAGATCTTCTTCCTATTCTTGAAGCTACAGCTCAGAATGGAAGGCCATTAATGATAATTGCAGAAGACGTTGAAGGCGAGGCGCTTGCAACACTGGTTGTTAACAGGCTTCGTGGTTCTCTTAAGGTTTGTGCAGTTAAGGCTCCGGGATTTGGCGACAGGAGAAAAGAAATGCTTGAAGATATTGCCATACTTACCGGTGGAACAGTGGTTTCAGAAGAGAAGGGTCTTAAACTGGAGCATGCTACAATTGAGATGCTCGGACAGGCTGAAAAAATAACAGTCGATAAGGAGAATACGACTATAGTTAACGGATCGGGCGACAGTGATGCTATAGCAGCAAGAGTTGGCCAGATTAAAAAGCAGATTGAGACAACCACATCAGATTACGACAGGGAGAAACTTCAGGAACGACTGGCTAAACTGGCCGGCGGAGTTGCAGTACTTTATATTGGAGCTGCCTCAGAGGTTGAGATGAAGGAAAAGAAAGACCGTGTTGATGATGCATTAAGTGCCACAAGAGCTGCAGTAGAAGAAGGTATTGTACCAGGAGGAGGAGTTGCTTATATCCGCGCTATCGAATCACTTAAGAATGCCAAAGGAGATAACGAAGACCAGGATACCGGAATAGAGATTATAAAGAGAGCAATTGAAGAGCCTCTTCGTCAAATTGTAATAAACTCTGGTAAAGAAGGAGCGGTTGTTGTTCAGGCTGTTAAAGAGGGGAAAGATGATTTTGGTTATAATGCCAGGATAGACAAGTATGAGAACCTTTATGAATCAGGAGTAATTGATCCGGCAAAAGTAACAAGAATTGCTCTTGAGAATGCTGCATCAATAGCAGGAATGTTCCTTACCACAGAAGCAGTTGTGATAGATATTAAAGAGGACGAACCTCCAATGCCTCCTATGGGTGGCGGTGGAATGCCAGGAATGATGTAGGAAGATATTTCCACAGATTAAATACTAATTTCACAAATAAAGAGAGGCGACCATCTGATTGCCTCTCTTTATTATAGCTTACCTCTGATTTATCTGGCTCCTTTTCGGATCATTGTGAAGTGTTTTTTTTGCAGCCTTTCAAGCCTTTCAACTTTATGCTATATTTGCCCTTGATTATGAGAAGTCACAAGGAGAACATAAGAAATTTTTGCATTATTGCACATATCGATCATGGCAAGAGCACTCTTGCCGACAGGATGCTCGATAGTACCAATACTCTGTCGAAGAGAGATATGAAAGACCAGGTGCTCGATAATATGGATCTGGAGAGGGAACGGGGTATAACAATCAAGAGTCATGCTATCCAAATGAACTATTCTTCAGGTGGTAACGATTACCTCCTGAATCTTATTGATACACCGGGGCATGTTGATTTTTCATATGAAGTATCAAGGTCAATAGCGGCATGTGAAGGAGCACTTCTGGTTGTTGATGCAACCCAGGGCATCCAGGCACAAACAATATCGAATCTGTTTATGGCCCTAGAGCATGATCTGGAAATTATACCCATCCTGAATAAGATGGATATGGTAAATGCCATGCCTGATGAAGTAAAAGACCAGATAGTCGATCTTATTGGTTGTGAGAGGGAAGATATTATTGAAGCAAGCGGCAAGACAGGCCAGGGAGTAGAGCTGATACTTGAGAAGATTATCGAACTTGTTCCTCCTCCCGGGGGAGATAAGGATGCACCCCTGCAGGCATTGATATTTGATTCTGTATTTAACTCTTTCAGGGGGATTATTGCGTATTTCAAAATTATTAATGGTACTTTGAAGAAGGGAGATCATGTAAAATTCGTAAATACCGGAAGCAAATATGATGCTGATGAGATTGGGGTGCTTAAGATCAGGCAGGAGCCAAGGCCAGAGCTTAGTGCTGGAGATGTGGGATATATTATTTCCGGGATTAAAGTTTCTTCAGATGTAAAGGTAGGTGATACCATTACTCATGTTGAAAATCCGTGTTCCAGGGGAATTGAAGGTTTTGAGGATGTGAAACCAATGGTATTTGCGGGTATATATCCTGTTGATGCGGATGACTATGAGGATTTAAGGGCCTCGATTGAGAGATTGCAGTTAAATGATGCTTCGCTGACTTTTATTCCCGAGTCGTCGGCTGCCCTTGGATTTGGATTCCGCTGTGGTTTTCTGGGCTTATTACATATGGAAATAATACAGGAGAGGCTCGAAAGGGAATTTGATATGGATGTAATAACTACAGTACCCAATGTATCTTATAAGGTTTATACTACCAGAGATGGTATTGTGGATGTACATAATCCTTCGGGACTGCCTCCTGTAACAAATATCGACAGGATTGAAGAGCCCTATATACAGGCTCAGATAATTACAAAATCTGATTATGTGGGGCCTATTATGAATCTTTGTATCGATAAGCGGGGCACTTTTAAGAATCAGGTGTATCTTACCAGCGACAGGGTTGAGATTACCTTTGAGATGCCACTTTCGGAAATAGTATTTGATTTTTATGATAAGCTGAAAAGTATTTCAAAAGGATATGCATCATTTGATTATCATTATACCAATTACGCGAAAGCAGATCTTATCAGGCTGGATGTATTACTGAATGGTGAAATGGTAGATGCTCTGTCGACCCTTATTTTCAGAGGTCATGCCTATGACTTTGGTCGCAAGATGTGCATAAAACTTAAGGAACTGATCCCAAGACAGCAGTTCGACATTGCTATACAGGCTGCAATTGGAGCAAAAATTATTGCCAGGGAGACAGTTAAGGCAGTCAGGAAGGATGTGACGGCTAAATGTTATGGAGGTGATATTACCAGGAAGAGGAAACTACTTGAAAAACAAAAGAAAGGGAAGAAAAGAATGCGCCAGGTAGGTAATGTTGAAGTGCCTCAGCAGGCTTTTCTTGCTGTATTAAAGATGGATTAATTTTGAAACTTGGTAAATTGTACTAATTTAGCCATCCCGATGAATTAAGGAAATAAAATATATTCCTTAAATCTATAATTTAACCTAAGCTTATGCCCCGGTCTTTTAAAGTCCGGGGTATTATTTTGTTAAAAGCTTATAACCTTTACCATGTACATTAAGGATAGTAACAGAGGGATCTCTTTTCAGGTACTTCCTCAGCTTGGTAATATAAACATCCATGCTCCTGGCATTGAAGTAGTTGTCGTCGACCCATATTGCCTTAAGTGCGAAATTTCTTTCTAAAACCTCATTTCTGTGAGTACATAATAGTCTCAGCAACTCCGACTCTTTGGTAGTGAGCTTATTTGATTCATCCTCTATCTTCAGGATCTGAGTTAGGGGATAGAAAGTAAATTTGCCAATTTCATATACATCCTTGTTTTCGATAACAGAGCCTTTTGTACGCCTTAATATTGCTTCTATACGATATAGCAACTCTTCCATGGAGAAAGGTTTAGTAATATAATCGTCGGCTCCGGCAGTGAATCCTTCTATTATATCCTTTTCCATATTTTTTGCAGTTAAGAATATAATAGGAATCTGCTTATTAATTTCCCTGATATTCTTTGCAAGGGTAAGTCCGTCTGTTTTTGGCATCATAACATCGAGTAAACAGAGGTCAAATGTTTCAGAATTGAATTTCGTCCATGCCTGTTCACCGTCAGATACCAGTATGGTTTCATAACTCTTTACACCCAGGTAGTCTCTTAGGAGAGTTCCCAGGTTATTATCATCTTCAGCCAGTAAGATTCGTACCATATTTTAAATATCTTTTGGAATTTTAATTTTAAATGCAGTTCCCTGTCCGGTCTGGCTCGTCGCAGTAATTGACCCACCATGTTCATCTACTACTTTCTTAACATAGCTCAGGCCGAGGCCGAATCCTTTTACATTGTGTATATTTCCGGTAGGAACCCTGTAGAATCGTTCAAATATTCTTTTTAAATCATCTTTCTTTATTCCAATCCCCTTATCCTTTACGGTAATAATTATATATGAATCAGAATCTGTTGTTGTAATCTCTATATCTGGTACTTCAGGAGAGTATTTTATTGCATTGTCGATAAGGTTTGAAAGCATATTTGAAAAATGTGCCTCATCAACTTTAGCCATACAATTTTCACCATTTAGTTTTAAGTTAATAGATCCTTGTTTCTCGGCTATTTGCAAAGAATAACTTTCGCTAATATTACGAATAATATTATGAATATTTGAATTGTTGAACTTCAGGTTCATTGAACCATTTTCGAAGACTGAGGCCTGTAATACTTTTTCGACCTGATATTTTAACCTCAGGCTTTCATCATTTAATATTTTTGAAATATTATCGAGGTTCTTAAACTCGTCCCGGATCGACTTATCTGCCATCATCTGGGAGGCAAGAGATATCGTCGAAATAGGGGTTTTTAATTCGTGTGTCATATTATTTATAAAATCTGATCTTATCTCAGATATCCTTTTCTGCCTCAGTATAATTATAATATTTGTAGCTGAGAACAAGATAAGCAGGAGGGTAATAAATATTGATGTAAATCCCATTATACCTACCTGGGTAATAAGGTATTTTGTTTCTTTCGGGAAATAAAGTGTCATCCTGTTTTGTCCGGGGACAGGGTCGTTGGGGAATAACTGTCTGAGGTATTTGTGTGGTTTGGAAGCAAGATCAAAGTTTTCAGAGCTGAATACCTCACTTGTTCCTGCATCTATCCTGTATTCGTAAGCAATATCAATACCCAGTCTTTTTAGTGTTGATGAGAGCAATTCGTCTGTTTCGGCTTTGTTTATCCTGTCAGAAAGGGGAGGAGTATCTTCAAATATTTTGCTCATCAGATTTTCCAGAAGAACCGTCTTATTGTTAACCCTTCCAGATATTCCGGCCTTTATGCTCTCTAATGATAATTCAGGTGCTTCGTTATCAGGATAGTAAAACTCATCATCAGAATAAAAATATATTCTCTGTCCCTCATTATTTATAATAATCGATAATTCCTGGTCGTATGCTCCCGACAGTTCCATAACTCTCGAATCAGACTGATAACCCTGTAGTTGTCTGGCCAGCTGAGAGCTGGAAGGAACAATTGCAACAACAGAATCGACGGTAGGGATATCAATTTCTTCTGCAATACGCTGGAGTAATTCATGCTTTTCCATTTCCCTTATTACAACATCCAGTGAATTACTTACCAGCACCCTGAACTGTTGATTTTTTGCTTCAAAAGCATTTTTTATCCAGTAAATCTGAACTAGTATAAGTCCCGACATTACTATCGAGAAGATGATGGCCAGCGAGATAATGGTTCGACGTTTCATAAAAGTCTGCCTTAAGCACAAAGTGGTTTAGTCTACAGTGCTAGCAAATAGCATATTACAAAAATATTCTTTAATAGTAACAAACACTTTGATTTAACACTCTTTAACAGAAATACAAAGATATCATACATTTTGTATAGATATAAAATAATTTTTGGCATGATGTTTGCGTTTTCGTTAATAGGTTTTTTTTCATAGGTTAGATTAGGGTTAATAAAGGAATCGGGAGGTTCAAAACCTCCTTTCCTTTTAAGAAAAAAAAGTTTAGGTTTTAGGTTTAGGGTTAATTAAAGAAATAGGCAGGCAAATATTTTGTTTGCCTATTTTTTATAATGTGCCTTACATATTTCAATACCTTTTTCTTTAGCCGAATAATAGATATGTTTACGGATATTTCTGGACTTATTTTTTTCTACCCAGGTCAGGTTGATAAGGACTGATTTGTCATCTTTAAGAATCAGTACCGTATTTTTACTATGAGGTGGCATAAAAACTTTTTTTATTTCTGTCCATAAGAACGACTTATGAGATGGAAATATTAGTCCATAATGATATGAGATAGTTTCTTTATCGACTTTAAAAAAGTGTTCCTTTCGTTTTTTAGTAGCCAGTATTGCAATTAAAAAAAGAAAGATAGTTATTACGTAGAGGGACAAATTTAATCCCAGCGTTGAATAAGTATCATGTTTAAAGAACATAAGGTATGAATTCCAAACTGATACAAGAGCTGCTATTATTGCGATTACCCAGATAAGGATCTTTCTGGATTTTGAAAATTCTTCTGTTGCCAGATTGAAATACAGGTCGTCCATATTATGAATTTTGAATTATAATATATTCGTCAGTGAGTTTTTCATTATCAAGAATAAACACGGCAGTTAGCTCTTTAATTTCACGGATCTTTTTCTGGGTTTCTTTTACAATATCATTACTCAGGCTGCCGGATACAACAAACAGATAATCAAGAGCAGGAAAATTCTTACTCAGGATAGCGCTGTTACATTTATTACTAACCAGCTGATAAGACAGGTCATTATATTTCGATCTGGCTGTAAATCTGGAGAAGATTACTTCATTATTGGTATGAGGCGATACAGCTTCGTTATTAGATAAATTAATATTAAGTGTTTTATTTAAGACAAGAGATATTTTATAGTCTGGTTCGTGGCTAACCAGACCAAAAAATTGATGATCAAATTCATCATCAATTACCAGTTTATGGAATGACTTTTTACCCGATGATTTCATTCAGTTAAAATCTTACAGATAAAGGTAGTAAATTTATAATTATTATTCAATGAAGCCAATCTTCCGGATCTTTGTCCAGGCCATATAGGAAGCTATCTGTTCGGCTTCTCTTTTTGAAGTGCCAGTTCCGCTGCCAAATACTTCGTGATCTATCCGCAGGCTTGCGGAGAACATTATAAGTTTATTGAGTTTATCGAAGTTCTCAGAAAATGAGAGGTCAATATTTTTATTTAATTTCTGCGCCCACTGATATACCTGGCTTTTATAATCATTTTCTGTAATCAGGATATGGCCAAGATCAAGATGCTTGCTGAGCAATTGCCGGGTAATAAATTGCTTTGTTTTCTCGTAGCCCTTATCCAGGAATATTGAACCAATAAAAGCTTCAAGGGCATCGCCATATAATTTTTTGCCTTTATTGTTTTTATTAATATGACTGATAAGAAGTGTATCTATCCCTAACGAAACAGATAGCTTATTAAGCATATCGCCATTTACTATCCTGGATCTGATCTTAGTAAGTTTTCCCTCATCAAAATCAGGAAACTTATTAAATAGATAATCAGATAAAATTGCATCCAGTATGGCGTCTCCCAGGAATTCAAGTCGCTCATTGTTAATTCTTGTTCCATCCTCTTTTGTCAGGCTGGCAGACCTGTGTATAAGAGCCTTTTCGTATATAGATATATTGGAAGGCGAGAATCCGAGTATTTCCTTAACTCTCGATCGGAAATCTCTTTTACTAACTAAATAAGTTTTTCTTTTTTTCTTACTGAGAAGAGCCACTAACTCTCATATTTTTTCATGACCACGGTTGCGTTATGGCCTCCAAAACCAAAGGTATTGCTAAGTGCAATATTAACATCTCTCTTCTGGGCTTTGTTTAGAGTAAGATTTAACCCGGGGTCGATCCTTGGGTCGTGTTCCTTGTGATTAATGGTTGGGGGCACAATGCCATTATTTATGGCAAGTACAGATGCGATTGCCTCAACAGCACCGGCAGCTCCCAGCAAATGCCCTGTCATCGATTTTGTTGCACTTATATTCAACTTATAGGCATGATCGCCAAACAGATTTACAATGGCTATAGCTTCAGAAATATCGCCCAGAGGAGTTGCTGTTCCATGAACATTGATATAATCGATGTCGTTAGTTGAAAGTTTTGCTTCCCCGATAGCAAGTTTCATCACTTTATAGGCTCCTTCACCTTCAGGATGAGGAGCTGTAAGGTGATAGGCATCAGCGGTCATTCCTGTACCCACTATTTCGCAATAAATTTTAGCCCCCCTGGCCTTAGCATGCTCATATTCCTCGAGTATCAGTCCGCCTCCACCTTCTCCCATCACAAAGCCGTCGCGCGTAACATCAAATGGCCGTGAGGCTGTTTTATACTCATCATTGTTTGTAGACATTGCTTGCATGGAATTGAAGCCCCCGATGCCTGCTTCATTGATTGTGCTTTCGGATCCGCCAGTGACAAAAACGTCGGCCTTCCCCATGCGAATATTATCTGTGGCAACGATCAACGCGTGTGTTGATGATGCACATGCAGACACGGTAGAAAAGTTAGGTCCTCTTAGTCCGTACTTCATCGAAATAAGACCAGCGGCAATGTCGGCGATCATTTTTGGAATAAAGAAAGGACTAAAACGCGGGGTTCCATCACCGGCTGCAAAACTCTTTACTTCGTTAAGGAATGAATCCAAACCGCCAATGCCGGAAGCCCATATAACACCTGCCCTGTCCCTGTCAATCTTTTCAGGATCAAGACCGGAATCATTAATAGCCTCTCCCGCTGCTATAAGAGCAAAATGGGAGTATCTATCCATTTTCCGGGCTTCCTTGCGGTCGAAATAATTTGTAGGATCGTAGTTCTTTACCTCGCAGGCAAATTTTGTTTTGAATTTTTCGGTATCAAAGCGGGTAATCCAATCTGATCCGGAGACACCATTAATCAATCCATTCCAGGTTTCAGAAAGATTCCCCCCGAGAGGAGTAATTGCTCCTAAGCCTGTAACTACAACCCTTTTCATTGTTCTTGTTTTTCAGTTATGCAATTTTACTTTGCATTCTCTTCAATGTACTTAATCGCTTCACCAACAGAGCCAATGCTCTCAGCCTGATCGTCAGGAATACCAATATTAAATTCCTTCTCAAACTCCATGATAAGCTCAACAGTATCAAGAGAGTCAGCACCAAGATCGTTAGTAAAACTAGCTTCCGTGGTAACTTCTGATTCGTCAACTCCAAGCTTGTCAACGATAATCTCTTTTACTTTAGCTGCAATATCGGACATAATCTCAAATTTTGGTTAATAATAGATTTTTTAACCCTGCAAAGAAATATATTTGTATAATACTATTCAAACAAATTACACTTTTTTTATCTTATGTATAAGGTATAATCCTGAATAACAGTTAATTAAATCTATTTTTACCGGAAATTATAAAATTATCAACATAAGTTAAGTATCAGTAAATGAAGAAGATAGCAATTTTTGCCTCAGGCTCAGGAACCAATGCAGAGAATCTTATTAACTATTTTTCGAACGAAAAGATAGCTAATGTATCAATTTTGTTGACCAATAAGCCCGATGCATACGTAGTGGAAAGGGCAAGGAAACTTTCCGTTAAGACTATAATTTTCGACCGAAATGATTTATATAATTCTTCAGTGGTGCTGGATATTTTAATAAATGAAGAAATTGATTTTATTATTCTGGCCGGTTTTTTATTGCTTGTGCCTGCAGAAATTATTGAGGCTTTCAGGGGCAGAATTGTTAATATACATCCTGCTCTTCTTCCTTCTTATGGTGGAAAGGGTATGTATGGCTCCAGGGTGCATAAGGCTGTTATCGCAAACGGAGAGCCTCAATCAGGAATTACAATCCATTTTGTAAATGAAGTTTATGATGCTGGTGATATTATTTTTCAGGCCAGATGTAATATTGATAAGGGAGATAATGCTGAAAGTCTTGCCCGTAAGATACACAAGCTCGAATATGAGCACTTCCCTGTTGTTGTAAAGAAAGTTATAGAGAAATTATAAAAGCAGGTACTTAATTATTGTATTGAGTCGAGAAGGAGCTTCATTACAGTGCTTATCTTTTTAAATTTTTCTTTATTATCTTCTGACACTGGTTCTACCGGCGGAGCTTTAACCTTTAGCGGATCAACGGCATAACCATTCTTATAGAACCTGAAATCGAGATGTGGTCCTGTCGACAGCCCCGAACTTCCTACATAGCCGATTATATCTCCTTGCTTAACATATTTACCTGCTTTTATTCCGGGGCCAAATCTGCTAAGGTGCAGGTAGGCCGTTGAGTATACACTGTTATGAGTGATTCTTACAATACGTCCGTTTGCTTTATCATAGGACGCATTGCTAACTTTTCCGTCTCCAATTGCGTGCACCGGCGTACCTACCGGGGCCGCATAATCGACCCCATGGTGCGGCCTTCTTATTCTGAGCACCGGATGCATCCTGCTGTTTGAGAACCTGGAGCTTATTCTTGAGAAGCGAAGAGGGGCTTTAAGAAAGGCTTTTCTGAGACTGTTTCCTTCGAGATCGTAATAAGATTCTACACCATCCTGGATAAGTGGAATTGCATAAAACTCTGTATCGGCGTGCCTGAACCAGGCTGCATAAATCTTTCTAAGGCCTAAAGATATTGTGTCAATATATTCTTCTTCGTAAATAATCTTAAACCTGTCGCCTTTTTGTAAACCGAAGAAATCTATTGACCATGCATATATCTCAGATAACTCAACTGCCAATGCGGGATTAAGGTTTGAATCAATCATCGAATTCCATAATGAAGATTCAATTGTTCCGGAAGAGTATTTAAGTCTGGAGTTGATTTCTCTTTCATATTTGCGGATACGCAGAGAATCCTTAAAGTCAAATATATAGCTTATTGCGGGGTTGTCATTATAGATAAAATAATCGAGTTTCTGAAGAGTATCATTTCTGACAAGCAGAGTATAAGAATTTCCGGCCTTTATATCCCGGACATCAAGTGTTTCTTTTGAGTTATTCAGAAGTATATTAAGGTCGTAATAGGATACTCCGTACTCATCAAGTAGCTCAGACAGAAATTGATTTCTTCGTATTCTTCCATTTTCAAGAAGGTAGCCTGTTGTATCTATTCCAAAAAGCAAATCAGACCTTACCAGAGGCTTTTGAATGCTATCTGTTATTGTAGCAGTGAATGCAGGTTCCTTGTTAAGCCTGCTGCAGTCAGAGAATAATATTAATATAAACAGTCCTGTAAAAAGTGCTGTTGCTCTAAAACCCGGATTTTTCATATTACCACATTAACTATTCTTTGTGGCACAACGATAACTTTCTTAGGGCCACTCTCTCCCAGCCATTTTCTGGCTCTTTCATCCCCGATTACTATTTTTTCTATTTCCTGTGGCGACATTGATACAGGCAGCTCTATCTTAAATCTTAGTTTACCGTTAAAGGAAACCGGATATTCAAATACATCTTCCTGCAGATATAACTCATTTACTTCGGGCCAGGGCTCGAATGTAATAGTATCCGGATTACCGTACATCTCCCATAATTCTTCAGCAAGGTGAGGTGCAAAGGGTGAGAGAAGCTGTGCAAATGTCATTGCACTTGCCTTACTTACTTTTCCTTTTTTGATGGCACTATTGGTGAAAATCATCAGTGCCGATATGGCTGTATTAAATCTCAGGTTATCGATATCTGATCCTACTTTTTTTATAGCCTGGTGCAAGGCTTTCAGTATATCTTTATCTTCTTCCTCGTCGGTGATATTATTTTTGTCGCCAAAGAAACGGTATGCCCTTGCAAGGAATCCAAATACTCCTTTTACTCCATTTTCGTCCCATGGCTTTGTTGCTTCCAGGGGGCCCATAAACATCTCGTAGAGTCTTAGCGAATCGGCACCATATCTTGATATTACCTCATCGGGATTAACAACATTTTTCAGTGACTTAGACATTTTTGCCACGATCTGATTCAGTTCTTCACCAGTATCTTTATGAAAATACTTTCCTTCTTTTTCCTCAACCAGATCTCCTGTTACTTTGGCACCTGTAGATGTTTCATAAGCAAACGCAAGTATCATTCCCTGATTAAATAGCTTCCTGTAGGGTTCATCATGAGAAACAATACCCAGATCATAAAGAACCTTATGCCAGAACCGACTATACAGAAGGTGCAGTACGGCATGTTCGGCTCCCCCGATATAGAGATCGACCGGCATCCAGTATTTCTCTTTTTCCCTGTCGAAAATATTATCATCATTTAAGGGATCAATATATCTTAAATAATACCAGCATGACCCTGCCCATTGAGGCATTGTATTTGTTTCTCGTCTGCCTTTCCTTCCTTTGCTGTCGCTTACCTCCAGCCATCTCTTTGAGTTGGACAGGGGAGATTCGCCGCTTTCACCTGGCTCATATTTCTCAAGTGCAGGCAATTCAAGAGGAAGATCTGATTCATTCATTACTGATATTTCTCCGTCTTCCCAGTGGATAACAGGGAAGGGTTCACCCCAGTAGCGCTGCCTGCTGAAGAGCCAGTCGCGCAATTTATAGTTTACTTTTGCCGAACCAATATTTCTTTCTTCAAGCCAGAGGATAGTTGTTTTTATCCCTTCTTCCTTCGACAGACCATTAATATCAAGTCCTGTAACTGAATCAGATGAATTGATATATTTTCCGTCCTCAGTCCAGCATTCCTTTCCTATAATTACCTGTTTCCTGAGATCTTCATTATCTGTTGCCGGATCCATAATACAGTCTATATCCAGTCCGAATTTCTCAGCAAACTCAAAGTCACGTGTGTCGTGTGCAGGAACGGCCATAATAGCTCCTGTGCCATATCCTGTCAGAACATAGTCGGCCACCCAGACAGGAATTTTTTTATTATTTACCGGGTTAATGGCAAAGCTTCCGGTAAAGACACCACTTTTTTCCTTGGCCAGGTCGGTTCTGTCAAGGTCTGACTTAAGCGCAGCAGCCTTAATATAATCTTTAACCCTGTCAATATAATTATCAGTGGCAATTGTCAGTGTTAATTCATGCTCAGGGGCGATTACCATGTATGTAGCACCGAAAAGAGTGTCAGGCCTGGTTGTAAAGACACTTAGTTTCTGATCCCGGCCGTCTATATCGAAGATTACTTCTGCACCTGTCGATTTACCTATCCAGTTGCGCTGCATATCCTTAACGCCTTCAGGCCAGTCAAGATCATTTAGCCCGTCAAGTAATCTCTCTGCATAGAGAGGAATCCTTAACATCCATTGTTTAAGGTTCTTTTTTTCAACTATATTGCCACATTTTTCATGAGTTCCGTCGGTCAGAACCTCTTCATTGGCGCATACTATTTTGCAGTGCTTACACCACCATACCTGTGCGTTGTCGTAGTAAGCCAGTCGCTTACTGTCTTTATATTCCCTTATTTTTATCTCCCCTGCTGAAGATATATCGTCTGGGATCGGCAAATCTTCAATATGTCTGCCTTTACAGGTTTTTTCATCAAACCATGTATTAAAAAGCCTTATAAAGATCCACTGGGTCCATTTAAAATATTTTGGATCGGTTGTATTAATTTCCTTATCCCAGTCATAGCTCAGTCCCAGTTCTTTAATCTGCCGACGGAAATTATCACAGTTCTTATTGGTTGTTATGGCAGGATGCGTACCCGTTTGTATGGCATATTGTTCGGCCGGTAAGCCAAAGGCATCCCAGCCCATAGGTCTGAGAACATTTGCACCCTTCATCCTCTTATACCTGGCAATTATATCAGTTGCAGTATATCCTTCAGGGTGACCAACATGAAGCCCTGAACCTGAAGGATAGGGGAACATATCAAGGACATAAAATTTATTGGGATTACTGAGGTCTTCACTTGTTTTAAAAGTCTTATTCTTCTCCCAGTATGCCTGCCATTTTTTCTCAACTTCCCCAAATCTGTACTCCATGATATTCAATATTTTCTGTGTGTCTTTATGGTTTGCGAAATTAGGAAAAAGTTGGCAAAAAACATTATGTGTCTTTCGGCCTTTGAAAAGTGCGAATGTGAAGTTACTTTTGTAGCGTAAATTATGGTCCCGTAGTTTAACTGGATAGAACGTGAGATTCCGGTTCTCATGGTAGGGGTTCGAGTCCTCTCGGGATCAC
>CAZWLP010000060.1:0-15069 GCA_964634565.1 uncultured Rikenellaceae bacterium
TATTTATCTTCCAAAGATTGGCGATCAGATAAAAAAGGCACGAAATCTTTTTAACAGGGCAATAAAAAAGAATGCTTATTCAGGGAAGTATTATTTCTGTTATTGTACAAAATGCAATCATTTCTTCCATGTTATTCAGGAGGCATTAAAGCACAATGTAAACCTTGAAACTTCGTCCTCCTTCGATATTGATTTAATAATTAACCTTTATGATAAGGGACTGATTGATAAATCGAGGACGATATTGCATAACGGATATAAGACAGATGAATATCTTGAAAAGATTATTCATATGCAGGAAATGGGATTTAAGAATTCAATTATTATCCTGGATAGCAGGGACGAACTCGATCGTCTCAAAAAAATGAAAGCCAAAGAGACTCTGAAGATCGGTCTTAGAATGGCAATCAACGAGGAAGCACAGTCAGCTTATTACACTTCAAGATTGGGTATTCCACGCAGTGAAATAATAGATTTCTTTAAATCTGAGATAAGAGATAATGAAGGATTTGAGCTTAAAATGCTACACTTTTTCGTCGACTCAGGGATTAAGGATACACTATATTTCTGGGGGGAATTCCAGAGTGCCCTTAAATTATATATTGAACTAAAGAAGGAAAGCAAATTGCTGCAGATGTTTAATATAGGTGGTGGCTTCCCTATACGAAACCATCTTGGCTTTGAATATGATTATGAGTATATGATAAATGAGATTATCAAAAATATTCAGGAAGCATGTACAAAGGAGAAAGTCAGCCACCCCGATATTTATACTGAATTCGGAAGATATACAGTAGGGGAGTCTGGTGCAATTATATTTAAAGTCCTTGAGCAAAAGCAACAAAATGACGCTGAGACATGGTATATTGTTAATAACAGCCTGATGAATACCATACCCGATGCCTGGTCTATGTTCGAGAAGTTTATTCTTCTGCCCGTTAATAAATGGAATAATGAGTACAGAAGGGTAAATATTGGGGGCATTAGCTGTGATCACTCGGATTATTACAATTCTGAAGATCTCAACCAGGAAGTACTTCTGCCATCGTATAAGTCTGATGAAAAGGAGCCTTTATATGTAGGTTTCTTTCATACTGGAGCCTACCAGGACTCTATTAGTGGATATGGAGGAATAAAGCATTGCCTGATTCCATCTCCCAAACACGTAATAATAGACAGGGATGATAAGGGAGATATAGTTGACTATGTCTACCGCGAGGAACAGTCTGTAAATGACATGTTTAATATACTTGGATATAATGCATAGTTAATGAAAACTTTTGCAGGAATAGAAGAGAGCCTGGCCGGATTTGAATCTGCCGCCATTCTGTTGCAGTCCATACCCTATGATGGCACAAGCACCTGGGGTAAAGGCGCCGATAAAGGTTTCGATGTATTTATCGAGGCTTCCGAGAATATGGAAGTCTACGATATTGAGACCGATTCAGAGGTATACAGAAAGGGCATTCATATATTGCCACCTGTGCTTGAGAACTCCAGCCCTGAAGCTGTTTATAAGGCTGTATATGAACGTACAACAGAACTGCTTAAAAGCGCTAAATTCCTTACTTTCTTCGGGGGTGAGCACTCTGTCAGTATTGGAGTGATTGAAGCATTCAGAATACATTATGGAGATCTTACAGTTCTTCAGCTTGATGCTCATGCCGATCTGCGAAGTGAATATCTTGGCTCTGAATATAATCATGCCTGTGCTCTTCATAAGGCCTCATTAAATACAAACCTTCTGCAGGTCGGCATCAGAAGTATGGATATATGTGAAAAAGAGTTTATGGATGCCGGTAAATGTGTTTTCGCCAATGAGATATCAGAAGGCGATACAGACTGGATGAGAAGGACAGTGGACTTAATGACCGATAATGTATATATTACGATCGACCTGGATGCACTTGATCCTTCAATAATGCCTGCAACGGGCACACCGGAGCCCGGTGGCTTTGACTGGCATACCCTGGTTTCTTACCTGAAATTAGTATTTCAATCAAAGAAGGTAGTTGGCTTTGATATTGTTGAATTTTCACCTATTGCCGGATTGAAGGCACCAGGTTTCCTTGTATCAAAACTTTATTATAAATTATTATCATATAAGTATTTCTATGGCAGGTAAAGGAACTATTTCAGAATTTATGCTCAGGCATTACAGGCATTTCAATTCGGCATCTCTGGTAGATGCTGCAAAGGCATATAATGAGCAACTTGAGCAGGGTAATAAGATGATGATAACGCTTGCAGGTGCAATGAGTACGGCCGAGCTGGGTAAATCGCTTGCTGAAATGATAAGAGAGGATAAAGTCCATATTATTTCATGTACAGGAGCTAACCTTGAAGAAGATCTTATGAACCTGGTGGCCCATTCGCATTATAAAAGAGTTCCGGAATACAGGGACCTTACACCCGGACAGGAGTGGGCATTGCTTGAAAAAGGTCTTAACCGTGTTACTGATACCTGCATACCCGAGGAAGAAGCTTTCAGACGACTGCAGGGTCATATCAGTGATATCTGGAAAGATGCCCAGTCAAAGGGGGAGAGGTATTTCCCTCATCAGTATATGTATAAAATGCTGCTATCGGGAGTACTTGAACAGTACTATGAAATTGATCCTTCAGACAGCTGGATGCTGGCAGCAGCTGAGAAGAACCTTCCTATAGTTGTGCCCGGGTGGGAAGATTCTACCATGGGAAATATATTCGCTTCATACTGTATAAAAGGAGAACTAAAGGCTTCTACCGTAAAGTCGGGGATAGAATATATGATGTGGCTGGCCGACTGGTATAAAAATAATGCGGGCGATTCGGGTGTTGGCTTCTTCCAGATAGGAGGTGGTATTGCAGGTGATTTCCCGATTTGTGTTGTGCCAATGATGTATCAGGACCTGGAAATGACAGATACTCCTTTCTGGAGCTATTTCTGCCAGATATCAGATTCAACCACAAGCTATGGATCATATAGCGGGGCAGTGCCGAATGAGAAGATTACATGGGGGAAACTGGGTATTGATACTCCAAAGTTTATAATAGAATCAGATGCTACCATAGTAGCCCCACTTATTTTTGCTTATTTACTCGATTATTAAACTCTAATAGTTATGGCAAGGTTTCTAAAAGACAGATCGGAAGTAAAAGGTTTAACACCTGGCTCACTTGTTTTGGTCGGACAGCAGAAGATGGATAAGCCGATAATAAGGATGATGAATTTTGATTCTGACAACCTTCTTGAAAAGGAGCTGGGTAGCTTTGAAGAAGGACTTTCTTATGTTAACGATAAGTCGGTTACCTGGATAAATATCTTCGGTATTCATGATATGGATTTGATAAATACTGTTGGAGAAAATATGAACCTGCCCTCTCTGTTGCTTGAAAACATTTTAAATACAGACCTCAGGCCGAAATTTGAAAAGGGAGATACCTATAATGCCTTTATATTAAAGATGCTTGATTTTAATAAGGAAGCTGAACTTATTAATGCAGAGCAGATTACCATACTATTATCGAATAATCTGGTGGTTACACTGCAGGAAAGAGTGGGAGATGTGTTCGAGTCTCTGAGAGAGAGGATAAGATTGATCAAGGCTAAGGTCAGGCTCAATAAATCTGACTACCTGACATATGCTCTGATGGATATTATTGTAGATAATTATACCATATTAATAGGTAATATTGGCTACCAGATTGAAAACCTTGAGGATCGTATTTTTAATTCCAGAGATGATGATACAGTGGAGGATCTATATAAATTCAAGGTTGAACTGAATTATATACGCAAGGCTGTAAGACCCATGAAAGATCTTATGGCTATGTTTATCAAGCATGAGGACAGCCTGTTTCATGAAGAGAACAGAAAATATCTGGCTGATATAAATGAAATGTTAACACATGCCACTGAAGCAGTAGAGATTTATAATAATATGCTGTCTGACCAGCTAAATATATACAATTCCAATATTAGTAACAGGATGAATGAGGTAATGAAGGTGCTTACAATCTTCGCTTCAATATTTATCCCCCTGTCATTCCTTGCTGGTATCTACGGAATGAACTTTGAATATATGCCAGAGTTAAGTGTAAAATGGGCATACCCTGTTTTCTGGCTGGTTATCCTGACTGTAATAATTAGCCTGGTAATATATTTCAGAAAGAAAAAGTGGCTGTAAAAATAATATTTTCTGAAGACGGAAACTCAAAGTATCATAGAAGAGTAAAAAAAGAAATTGTTTCGTCGGATCGTCAAAACCATGCATCAAGAAAAGTATATAAAGTTATTACAATAATGCGAACTGACTTGTGGAAGTTTTTATATCTTAGCTAATAACTTCTATAGAACATTTTTTAATTATTACGGATAATGTGATGAGATACCCGGATATAATACAGAAGATAAGGAAGATTGTAAGGTCAATTAATCTTGAATCGAAAAAGATACAAAAGGAGTACGGGGTCAGTATTCCTCAGCTGTTATGCCTTAACTATCTAAGCGATCAACCAGGCTTATGCGCATCTCATAAGGAAATTGCCGGATTCCTGGAGCTGAATTCAAGTACTGTAACAGGTATTATAAGCAGGCTTGAAAGTAAATCTCTTGTAGCCAGGCTACCAAATATTGTAGACAAAAGGTCAACAAATATCGCCATAACATCAGCCGGTAAAAAGCTAATGGACGAATCCCCTGATTTGCTTCACAATAGATTGCTTTTAAAACTTAAAAACCTTAATCAGGAGGATCTTATTCAAATTTCCAATAGTTTGGATATTCTGATTAATCATCTGGGTATTCAGGAAATAGAAGCCTCACCTTTACTAACTATAGAGCACGAATTGTCTTCTGAATAATATATGTTCCATGGAACATATTAATAAGGAGGCAGCAAATAAAATTCCTGGGGCTTATTACTCTAATATACGTCGTATGTATCTGTATAACTGTATTATAATACTTTTATCTTATTAGCTGCTGCATCCTGGTGATTTTATTTCATCGAAATTTATTATTATATTTGTTCTGTAGAAACAAAATAATCTTGAATTATGGCCATATATAAAATATTCAACACTAATAATACAATCAGCTCCCTGGAGAAGGAAAGTATAATAAGTTTTTTATATGAACATTTAGATGATTATGGTGATTCAAAATCTGATATTCTTAAGGCTGTGGATTTTGCACTGAAGCAACCGAATCCCGGACTTAAAAACACCTCTCTGGGTGGTTATGTCCTTGTTGCATATGATAATAAGGATATTGTAGGTGCTGTTGTCGTGAACAGAACCGGAATGAGCGGGTATATACCTGAGAATATTTTAGTCTATATTTCTGTTCACCGTGATCATAGGGGTAAAGGGATAGGTAAAGAATTAATGCAAAAGGTAAAAGATATTTCAAAAGACGGCATAGCCTTACATGTTGAGCCTGACAATCCAGCCGTTAATTTATACGAAAAGGTGGGGTTTAAGAGTAAGTATCTTGAAATGAGATATGAGTCGAATGATTGATTAGGAATAATTATTTCTAAACCAAACCTGAGCAGTGGCATATATAGAGCTGGATAAATCCAAATTATCACATAATTATAAGTATCTCGATAATTTATTCAAGGTGAATAATATAGAGTGGGGAGTTGTGTCTAAACTTCTTTGTGGGAATAAGCTATATCTTGAATTCTTAATTAGTCTTGGTGTAAAACAGATCATGGACTCAAGGGTCAGTAATCTAAGGGCAATTAAATCAATTGACCCAGATATTAATACCGTTTATATTAAACCTCCACCAAGAAGATCAATATCTTCAGTTGTGAAATATGCAGATATAAGTGTTAATACAGATTACACTACAATAAAACATCTGTCAAGGGAAGCTGTTGCACAGGGTAAAGTTCATAAGATAATTATTATGATTGAGTTAGGCGATCTGCGCGAGGGTGTAATGGGAAGTGATTTTATATCATTCTACAAAAAGGTATTTGAGTTACCAGGAATAGAGGTAGTAGGAATTGGTACTAACCTTACATGTATGAATGGTATTTTGCCCAATGCTGATAAATTGATACAATTGAGCCTTTATGAAGAGCTTATTGAAGCACGGTTTGACAGGAATATACCATATGTCTCAGGTGGAACATCGGTAACAATACCATTAATTGAAAGGGGTGTTTTACCTACTGGCATAAATCATTTCAGGATTGGAGAATCACTTTTTCTGGGTAATAATCTCTATAGCCAGGAGCCATATGTCGAAATGAAGCAGGACGTATTTACCTTATATGCAGAGATTATTGAGTTAATTGAGAAACCAATGGTGCCTGATGGCGATATCGGGCAAAATGTTGAAGGTAGTTCTATTGTAATTAATGAAGATAATTATGGAAAAACTGCCTTAAGAGCTATTCTTGATATAGGCTTGCTTGATGTTAAACCGGATAACCTTTTCCCTGTTGATGATAAAATAACACTATCAGGAGCCAGTTCGGATATGATAATACTCGAAATTGACAGCAAGGACTCAAATTATAAGGTTGGAGAACTTGTAAAATTTAAATTAAACTATATGGGCATTTTGAGTATAATAAGTTCAAAATATATTGAAAAACGACTCGTATAGTATAAGAATTATTCTAAGATATGCATCCAATTGATATAGGGGTATTTATTCTTTATTTCGGAGCGATGCTGGGTATTGGCATCTATTTCTATCGGAAAAATAATAATATTGATGAATACTATGTAGGTGGAAGGTCTCTTGGGAAATGGCATATCGGTTTATCAGTCGTGGCAACAGATGTTGGGGGTGGATTTTCAATCGGTCTGGGAGGTTTAGGTTTTGCAATAGGATTATCAGGATCATGGATGCTTTTTACCGGCTTAATTGGTGCATGGCTAAGTTCGGTACTGCTTATTCCTGTAGTTAGCAGGCTCTCGCGTAAGCACAATCTTTTTACATTCCCTGAGATGTTGAAGCATTATTATAATAATAAGGTTGCTCTTGTTGCCGGAATAATATCAGCATTGGGATATATTGGATTTACCGGCTCTCAATTATTGGCTGGGGCAAAGCTTGCATCAGCCACCTTCCCTGGGGTGTTATCCATACAGAATGCCCTCCTGGTGATGGGTCTTATTGCTATTATTTATACTGGTATAGGTGGATTAAAAGCTGTTATATATACAGACACTGTTCAGTGGATTATCCTGATTGTTGGCCTGTTCCTTGTGGGAATTCCGATAGCATATACTGCAATAGGTGGTTTTGAAACAATTAAGAACACAATTGATCCCGCATTTTTAACATTATCAAATGTATCATGGCAAACAATTGTTAACTGGGCCGTAACCATTATTCCAATATGGTTTGTAGGAATGACCCTCTATCAGAGAATATATGCTTCAAAGAGCGAAAAAGAGGCAAAGAAAGCATGGTATATTGCAGGATTATTTGAATGGCCGATTATGGCATTTATGGGTGTGATACTGGGACTTTTTTCGAGGGTCGCTTTTGAAAATAATATGTTTGCCGGCTCAGGATATCTTCCAGAGACAGGCATTGATCCTGAAATGGGATTACCAGTTTTACTGAATACAGTGCTCCCTGTAGGCTTAATGGGTTTAATGCTTTCAGCATACTTTTCAGCTATTCTTTCAACAGCAGATAGTTGTTTAATAGCTGCTTCGGGTAATGTGAATACAGATATTCTCAGACTGGCTAATTCTCAAAAGAAGCACGCCAGAGTTCAGTTATGGACTTCGCAACTAATAACTATTGTTGTTGGTGTTCTGGCTCTGTTGCTTGCAAACTATATGAAGAATGTACTTGAATTAATGCTTTACTCATATGCTTTTATGGTATCGGGATTGTTAATTCCGGTGCTTGCTGCACTGTTCTGGAAAAGCCGTAATTCGATGGCTGCTCTCTGGTCGATGCTGATAGGAGGGAGTACAACCATTATATTAATTCTATTAAAAGTGGAATTACCGTTTAATCTTGATGCTATTCTTTACGGGATATCTGTCTCTGCAATTACTTTCTATGTAGTAAGCAGATTATCTGAAACTAAATATTAATATAGTATTTAATACTTAGATACCAGTGGCATATTTTATCAGGAGTGACAGTAAATCAATTAATTAAATACTTTCGGTTCAAAAAATGAAGCACACAAGTTCCTATATAACATTAAACAAGGATTCCTTAAAAAATAATATAAAATTTATTCGAAAGAATCTTGGCGTCAATACCAGAATATCATCTGTTGTAAAGGCAAATGCATATGGTCATGGTATTAAAGAGATGGTTCCCTTATTATGTGATCTTGAAATAGACCATTTTTCAGTATTTGATTATTTTGAAGCAATTAAGGTTTATAATAGCCTGACAAGAAAAGCCGATATCGCTATAATGGGTTATGTTAGCAATGATTGTATTAGAGATTCGATTCGTAAAGGCTTTGAGATTTATTGTTTTACAAGCGAAAGGATCGAAGCCCTGAACAAAGAATCTGCCAGGCTTGGCATACCGGCAAAGATTCATCTGGAAGTTGAAACAGGTCTGAATCGATCCGGACTAGACGATCATGAATTAGATAAGGCCATTAAGATTATAAATAATAACAGAAATAACTTTTTTCTTACAGGAATATGTACGCATCTGGCGGGGGCTGACAGTATTGAGAATCATCTGAGGATTCAAAAACAGATAAAGAAGTATAAAAAATATATATTATCACTGGCAGAAAAAGGTCTGGATCCGGCTTACAGACATATAGCTAACTCGGCTGCTGCCTTTACCTATCCGAAGACAAGACTTAATATGGTAAGAATGGGTATTATGCAGTATGGATACTGGCCCGGTGCAGAAACATTTATACATTATATAAATAACAGAAGTGCAAAAACCGACCCACTCGATAGGGTCCTTGAATGGAAAAGCAGTATAATGGCAATAAAGAAGGTTAAGACAGGCCAGTTTGTTAGTTATGGACTTTCCTATCTTGCTCAGTCAGATATGATAAGCGCTCTTATTCCGGTCGGATATTCTATTGGATATAGCAGATCTTTAAGCAATAGAGGCAGAGTCCTGATCAGAGGCAACAGGTGCAGCGTAATCGGACTGGTAAATATGAATATGATAATTGCTGATGTATCAAATGTAGAGGGCGCAGAAATAGGTGATGAAGTAGTTCTTATCGGGAAACAGGAAAACCTGGAAATAAAGGTTAGTGCCTTTAGTGAAATAAGTGAAATGCTTAATTATGAGGTTATTACAAGTCTAAGTGAAACTATTGCAAGAAAGGTTATTTAAGCAATTCAGCTTCCAGATTTCCTGTCTTAACAGCTTAGTTTTATATCTGGTTAAATGGTTTTCCGGTTTAACTTTATAAAACTATTGTCATGCCGGAGTGTTATATTATAAGTGGATAGTGCTTTATAGCAGTTGGTCTAACTTAAAATTCAATAAAATGAAGATCAGAATATCAATATTTATGCTGTTTCTTTTTACAATACTGATCGTAGTGTTTACATTACAGAATACTGAGATCGTTAGTATTAAGTTATGGTTTTGGGTGCTTAAAACTCCCCGCGCCCTACTTATAATTGCAAGTGTAGCAATAGGAGCCTTTATTGGGATAATTGCACCTCCTCTGCTTAAAAAAAGAAAGAAGGAGGAGATTAACTCCAAAGAAGAAGAAAGTCCGGATAATACTTCTCTGGATTAATATATTATTCTATGAACAGAATTTTTGATAATGAAACATTAAGAATATTTATTGCAGGTATCTTATTTATCGTAATACTGGTAATAGTATTCTTTATATACAGATTCATCTTTAAATTTTTCAAAAGGAAGGTGTTAAAATCACCAGGGAAACTCGACGACTTTGTACTTGACCTTATCAAGGTTCCTGGCCTGTGGTTTATCTACTGGATACTTCTGGGAATATTCTCTAAACTATTTTTGGAAAAGCTGCCATTTTATCAGTCACTGTCTCATGTAAATAAGCTGCTTATAATATTTTCTGTTGCATGGGTATCAATAAAGATTATAAAGGGACTGGCATTCTACCTGCAAAGCCGCCTGAACATCGGTGTGCCTGATAATCTTAAGGCCCGAAAGTCGATGACCAGTCTGAGAGTGTTTAAAGCGATAGCACAATCGATTATTGTAATAATTGCTCTTTCTGCAGCTCTTTTAACATTCGAACAGGCCCGGACCATAGGCATAAGCCTCTTGACCTCAGCAGGTATTTTGGGGGTTATTCTTGGTTTTGCTGCCCAAAAAAGTCTTGGTTTAATGCTGGCCGGGATACAACTGGCAATAACACAGCCTATCAGATTGGATGATGTTGTAATCGTTGAAGGTGAGTGGGGCAGGATAGAGGAGATAACACTTACCTATGTGGTTGTAAAAATATGGGATGACAGGCGGCTGGTATTGCCTGTTACATATTTTCTGGAGACCCCTTTCCAGAACTGGACAAGAACTACTGCCAACATAACCGGTACAATCTATATCTATGTTGACTACGGCTTCCCTGTTGAGAGTCTCAGAAAAGTTATACCCGGTATAATTAAAGAAGATAACAACTGGGATGGCAGGGTTTTTAATGTACAGGTAACCAAAGTCTCGGAACAGTATAAAGAGATAAGGATATTGCTAAGCAGTGCCGATGCCTCAAAAAACTGGGATCTGAGGACATTTGTACGTGAAAAGATTATTGATTATATCAATACAAACCATCCGGATTCATTTGCCAGAATAAGAATTTTAGAAAAAAGGTTTACAGGGGATGAGCTAAAGTAGTTTATCTTCCTTTAATGTTGGCACCTTAAGAACAATTATAGTCCCGATTATTCCACATGCAAGAAGAATCAGGCGGACATAGTTAATCTCAATAATAATAAATGCAGATATAAGAATCATTATCCACATAAGAGATATTGAATAGATCTTTGTTTTCTTTGAAATAGCCTTATTCTTACGATATTCTCTGATATATTTGCCAAGTATCCTATGATTAAGTAACCAGTTGTAAAGCCTTTCAGAGCTTCTTACGTATAAAGCCGCCGTAATTAACAAAAAAGTAGTGGTCGGCAGTCCTGGAACAACTATGCCTATTATTCCAATTATCAGCGATAAGGTTCCAAGTGTAATAAAGAGGACTTTTTTCATAATCTAGATTCCATGGGGGATCAAATTTAGATATTTAAACAAAAGATAGTAGCTAATTAATAAAAAGATTATATCTCCTAAATCAAAAATCACAAAACCTAACAACTCAACATATTAACAAATCAACGAATTACGAATCCACAACTCACACATATTGTTTTCACTTTGCTTATCACTATATTTGTTTCTGAATGTTGAAAATAAAACCAGAACCTGAACGATCCTATATTTTTGAGTTAGCCAAATTTGGCGGCTTGATGGTTTATGTCTTTATCGTTACCTTTTCTCTGTTAATAAATCCATTAGTTGAATCTGATGTTAGTGAAGTTTTAATTTCTAACCTTTCAAGATTTATTTCCGGGATTATTGCTGTAACAATAATATTCCAGGTACTTCACTGGTTAATTATCAGGAACCTGGTAACAAGGAAGATCTTCTTTTTACTGTTTTTGCCGGCGAGTTACATTATTTCATTAGTATGGCTTATTCTTTATGCCTATATAAATTCGCTTTTGTTCTCCGAAGCTTTTATTTTCGATCCGCTATATTATATTAAAGCCTTTAGTTTCCTCTATATTGTTATAGCATTTGTGGCACTCTATTTTCTTGTTAATCATTGGATTAGTTTAAAAAAGCAAAAGGAGCTGACCCTATATGCAACAAATCTCGCTAATGAGGCTCAGTTACAAATGTTACGTTATCAGATAAACCCTCATTTTCTGTTTAATGCCCTTAATACAATTCGGTCTATGGTAGAGGATGACTCTGCTATGGCTCGCGACATGATAACAAAACTGTCAAACTTCTTCCGTTATTCCCTGTCGCAAGATGGAACAACAGACACCCTCGAGAATGAAATAAATGCCATAAAAAGTTATCTCGATATCCAAAAGATAAGGTTTGAAGAGAAGCTGAATATAGAATATGATATTGATAAGGGTATTTATCAAATTAGAATTCCATTCTTTATTATTCTGCCACTTGTTGAAAATGCCATTAAGTTTGGTCTCCAGTCTGGAAGCACACCACTTAATATCAAAATTATTGCGAAAGCCGGAGATAATCTTGAGATTAGTGTTCATAACAGTGGCAAATTGGTTGAATGTGAAAAAAGTAATGAGGGAACAAAGACAGGAATAGAGAATACAAAGAAAAGACTCGCCATTCATTTTCCTGACAGTCATTCCTTCAGACTATACGAAAAGGATTTATGGGTAATTGCTCAGATTGTTATTATTGATTACCAAAATCACCTGCCCGGGTAAAGAATGAAGGTATTAAATTCAATTATTATCGATGATGAGCGTCCTGCCAGAAAGGAGATGAGCTTTCTTTTAAAAGATATTCCCGGGGTAGAGCTTATTGGTGAAGCGGATGGTATTGAGAAGGCCATAGAGCTGATAGAACAGCTTAAACCTGACCTTATTTTCCTGGATATTCAGCTTTCAGGTGAAAATGGCTTTGATCTTCTTGAGAAAGTTTGTGTTAATTTTGAAATAGTTTTCGTAACCGCTTACGACCAGTATGCCATCAAAGCATTTGAGGTAAATGCCAGCGATTACCTTCTAAAGCCAGTTGATCCGGAGCGCCTTGAAAAAACTATAAAGAGAATACATGAAGGCTCAACAGCTCGCCGGCCAGGCATGAAGATGTATGGCTATCAGGATTCCATTTACCTCAAACAAAGTAATTGTACAGCCAGATTCGTTGAGATTAGTTCCATTATTGTAATTATCTCTGTTGGAAATCATTCAAGGATATCAACACTGGAAGGCCACAGATATATTATATTAAAGACATTAAAACAGTGGGAGCAGGAGTTGCCCGACTCATTTATCCGGGTTCACCGCTCAACAATAGTCAACCTTAAATATATCTCCCGGATTGATAACTATTCAAAAGGACGTCACAGGGTGTTTTTAAATCAGATAGACGACCCATTTGAGGTAAGTCGAAATTGTTTTAAGGAGCTCAAAAGAGTCTATAAGTAATATTCTTTCCTGATTAATATACTATCTGTCACGTAAAATAACCATTCATCATTTTGCTTAATCTATTTTGGTTATATAGGACTTAGTTTGTCGTCTATAAACCAACTAATAATAAAGCGAGATGAGAATGAATACAGATGCTGCTGAATCATATTTTTCTAATGGGGTGCAGACAATGTGTCAATTAAAATCTCACATTAAAAATTCACATTTGAAAAATAAAATCATTATGTTAAAAAAAATCAGTTTCATTCTACTGGCAATTCTTTTTTGCCAGGGAATTATAAAATCCCAGACAAGTGAGCTGGCAGATAGCGCAGTTTTTACACTTGGATTCTCTACCTACCTTTCGCATACCGATAAATATGCATCAGGTTTCGATATTTACAGCGATAGTGAAGGCTATACTTATGTTGTAGGAAATACCACAGATAAGAATTTTCCGGCTACTGATGGGGCATATCAAACCGAATTAAAGGGTGATGGTACAGCTGATGTTTTTGTAGTAAAGTATACACCCGAAGGTGAAATAGTTTTTGCTACATTAATTGGTGGTACAAAGAGGGAGCATCATAGTGCAATAACTGTTGATGCTCAGGGATTTATTTATATAGCAGGCGGAACACAGTCACCAGATTTTCCTGTTACTGAGGGAGCGTTTGATACCAGTTTTAACGGCGAAGGAGCCTGGGCAGGCGATGTTTTCGTAACTAAATTAAACCCAACAGGTACTGATATAATATTTTCAACATTTATTGGAGGTGAAGTCGAAGAAACAGTAGGATCAGGAGGTATAAAGGTTGATTCAAAAGGTAATATTATAGTTGGAGGAACAACCCTTTCTCATAATTTTCCTCTAACCACAGGTGTTATGGATAAAGAAAATATCGCTCATGGTTTCATTTCTAAATTCAGCCCCAATGGTGATAAACTTTTATTTTCCACCTTCTTTGGAAGCAGCGTAAGAGAAGGGATATCTGGTGTTGCTATTGATGATAAAGATAATATCTATATAACAGGCTCAACATATACAACAGACCTGCCTGTAACTGAAAATGCTTTCAGGAAAGAAATAATTATCTCTAAAGTTGGAGGCCTGGTCGACCATTATATTGCCAAAATAAACGAAACAGGCAGTAAAAATTTGTATTTTAGCTATTTTGCAAGCGATGGAAATGGTAGTTCATCTATCGAGTGGACTAAGCCTGGCAGACTCATCCTTTGTGGCAACACCCAGGCTAAAGCTTTCCCGGTAACTGACAATGCGATAAGTAATGAAGTTAAAGGTATGCAGGATTGCTTTATAGCGGTATTTAATTCTGAAACTATGACCCTTGATTATGTCAGCCTGCTTGGAGGAAGTAAAAATGAGCGTGTTATGTCTGGAGGTTTTATTAATGAAAACATAGTTGTTATTGGAGGAACAACAAGTTCTGCCGATTTACCGCTTACAGAAAACGCATTGTATTCAGAATTTCCAGTTTGCGAAAAGGCCTTTAATTCATCATTTCTTGGACGCAAAAAATCTTTTGTGACTGTAATTGATATTGAGAACAGCAAACTCCTGAGCTCTAGCTACATGGGTTCAAGCTTTTTATTTAATATATATCCTGATCAAAATGGAAATATCAGTTTTGTTGCTGAAGCAGGCCAACGTGGAGAAGCGGGTATTACAGGATTCCCTATAACTAAAAATGCTATTGAACCGCCTACTTATACCATGGTAGGGCGATTGATGTTAAATGTTCCACCCGAACCCACCAAGGAGGAATTGTACAAAGATGTGACTGTTGAAGATTCTATTCTGGAAACTTATGCAGGTAAATATGAGATGAGTCCGGGCTTTATTCTGGGTATTATCAAAAATGATAGTCAATTGACATGGCAGATACCTGAACAAGGGAC
>CAZWLP010000061.1:0-14560 GCA_964634565.1 uncultured Rikenellaceae bacterium
ACTGGGTACTGGGTACTGGCAGGCCTCAGGGCAGGGGATTCAGGGATTTATTGATTCTTTCAATTAGTTCGGCTACTTTTTGTCTGTGATCGTACAAAAGAGCAGGGTTTTTGGTATATGTTTTTCCGTCTGTAAATATTTCGCCAGGTATTGCCAGCAGTTCATTTGCTCTTTTTACCAGGTTCTTGCCTAAGTTGGGATTTTCTTTAATTAAAGATTCAAGCATAACAAGGTATTCATAATCTTCTATCCCCTGGCGTAAGAATTCTAGCCTGATTGAGGGTACTGGTCCTTCAATATATGTTCTTTTATCGGTATTTGGGTTTCTGTTTGGCGGATACCAGAATCGTCCGTCGCCATTACCCCAGCTTGTTTGCTTACCAAGTGGCCAGCCATAGCCCTGTACGTAGGATGCGGCCTCTGTCCATGGATTCTGTAAATATCCGGGTTCAGAAGCAGACCTTGATGTCCAGTAGTTTGTCGACCATATTAAGATTCCATCGAGATGGTAGGCGTACGACATCCATAGCCACATTCTGAGGTTAATTGCATCATGATCAATAAATTCTGATATCCACGGTGACCTCGGACCGGTGCAAATATACGACCAGTATTGTCCGCCATTTCTGGTAACTTCTCTGACTTTTGCTGTATCCACCCGGTTCAGAATGGTGCAGGTAATATCAGTAACATCCATTATTTCAGGACCAGGTTCATTTTCTGTCAGGAAGGTTGTAAGATTAGGTGCAGATCCTTTTATTAGCTCCATTCCATCTCTTACAAAAGGATAGTCTTTTTCTCCCGGCTCATCGAACCAGTATATATACTCTTTCCCCAGCCATCCCTTTTCTGATAAATGATCCTGTATCTGTACCAGGTATTGTGACATAAGTCTGTTATACTCAGGAGTGCCACTTTTAAAGCCTTCGAATATTCCTTCATTGCGACTGAAATATGTTCCGCTTCCCATCCCTTCAAGGTTTAACCTGAATGCATTAAAACCAAATTCATCCAGGTATCGCTCAGCTGCCCTGTCAAATGCGCTAAAATCGAGTTTTACGTTGATACTGTCGGTGTTAATCTCAAAATCACCTCCTTCAAGGAGATTAAGATCAGCGGAGGAGGCCTTTAACCCGAGATTATCAAACCATATTATCCCGGTGTTTTCACCTGATCCGGTTCTGAAAACAGGGTAGAGGCTCAGTCGTATTTTTGTAACATCTTCTCCAAATTTTCCTATTCTGTATCTTCCTGTTTTCCATATAGTATCACTATAAAATGCATCTGCTTTTGTTTCAAAGAGAAGCAGGCTGTCGCCAGAATTAAAGCCTTCAACTACTACTGTAAATTGTTGATCTTTATAAGAAGACATGGATGTCCACGATAGTGTATAGTCAGCCACACCGTTTACCTCAATAAGCCTCTTGTAAACAATACCCGGATCTGCCGTAAACGAATTATCTTCGGCTCGAAGTGAATATTTGCCATCGTACTTAACTTCAGAATCATAGTAAGCTCCTTTCCAGTAAACACCTTCTGTGTGTGTGTTTATCTGGCTCAGATAGTAGAAACTATAGGGCGATATTTTGTAATCTCTGAATGCCTGCATATACATGTCAAATGTAAGAGCCAGGTCTGTGCTGTCTGATATATTATGGTAATCAGCAATTTTATCAACACTCAGTCCGAAGCCTGATCTTATGGAGCTAGACTCAGGAAGGCTAAAATCCCAGACTTTAACAGTAAGAGGGATCTCTGCCGTCCATGTATCACTCCTTAGCCTGATAAGAGTATTATAGTTTCCTGCTTTACTAAGTGGAGGAATATAGAGATTAAACCATATTGTTGTGTTCTCACCTGGATAGAGTTCAATGCTGTCGTTCAGAAGAGGCAGCGGATCGGGCCAGTAGCCGGGGTAAGCATAGCTGTCAGTAGGCTTACTTATCCTGACATAATCTACCAGTCTGAGCCCGAAGTTATCTGCTGATATTTCGCCACCAGGCCCTGTAAGATTATCAATACTAATATAAAGATTTCTAAGCGTGTCGGCAGCCTTAAAAATAAGCTGAAATGGTTCATATTCGTTACCTGCTGCCTTCAGCCTGATAGTATTCGATCTAATTTTGGGTGGAGGTGTATCTTTCATAAGCTTATAAGCACCTTCACACCACCAGAGAGTTATTAAATCATTATCTGTTAATATCCTGCCAAAGCCTCCTGAATCTGTAAAATAAGGATCTGTTTTTTGCGGGAATACTGAGAATGCCTGTAAAATCAGTATAAGCGATAAGCTTATTTTTATTCGCATAGTATTATATTAAATCTGCTAAAACGACCCTAAAAGTAGCCAATTCGCAAATCATTTAACATATCTTTAAAACATCTTTTAAACTAAATAGCATAATTTTAGTAAAATTTTAGATATGAATATAGCTTTGATTGGTTATGGCCGAATAGCGAGGGAAATTGAGAAAGTTGCCATCTCAAGGGGACATTCAATAGGTCTTATTATTGACCAGGATAACCTGGAAGATTTAAATTCCGCTAATCTTGAGAAAATAGATGTGGCAATAGAATTTTCTGTTCCCACAGCTGCATTATCAAATATTGAATTCTGCCTTAAAGAGAATATCCCAGTGGTATCCGGCACAACGGGATGGCTTAATGATTTTGACAAGGCTGCTTCTGCGGCACAGGGTAGCAATACAGCATTTCTGTATGCATCTAATTTCAGCATCGGTGTTAATATTATGTTCTACCTTAATAGTAAACTGAGCGAATTAATGATTAACAGGCCTTATTACAGACCTTTTATAGAAGAGATACATCATAAGAAAAAGCTTGACGCACCCAGTGGTACTGCACTTAGTCTGGCAAAAGGAATAATTGAGCAACACGAAGGTATTAAGGGATGGGAAGGAATGGATACGGAGCCTGACGAATCGTTTGGCTCAGACAAGATTCCAGTAAGATCAAAAAGAATGGGGGAGATCCCCGGAACACACCAGGTTAGCTGGATATCAGAGCTTGATATAATAAGTCTCAGGCATGAGGCAAGGGGTAGAAAGGGATTTGCACTTGGCGCAATTCTTGCGGCCGAATTTATTCCTGGTAAAAGAGGGGTCTTAACTATGAAGGATATGCTGGGATTTTAACTTAAAAGATTACTTTTGCACCTACAAAAAAACAATTAGCATGCTGGACATTTTGAAAAATAAGTTTGTGAGATTTGCCTTTGCGGCAATAATATATATACTGTGGGTTATCTGGATAGGTAGTTTCTGGATGCTTATCGGACTTGCTGTTATCTTCGATATTTATATAACAAAGATTGTAAACTGGTCATTCTGGAAGAAGAGGGAAGGGCCTAACAGCAGCTTTATTGAATGGCTTGATGCACTAATCTTTGCAGTAATTGCAGTTACTCTTATAAATATTTTTCTGTTTCAGAATTATAAGATACCAACAGGGTCGATGGAGCAGTCACTGCGTATTGGTGATCACCTGTTTGTTAGCAAGCTGGCATTTGGACCGAGGATACCTAACACTCCTGTTGCTTTTCCTTTCACCCAGCATACTATACCGATTATTAAAACAAAATCCTGGTCGAACATTATTACAAGGCCCTATAAGAGGTTAAAGGGTTTTGGCGATGTGGAAAGATTTGATGTGGTGGTTTTTAATTTTCCTGCCGGTGATACGGTCGTAACAGGCAATCCTACTGCCTACGAAGAGATTTTAAGGATGAAAGCCTACCAGCTTGAGAGTCAGGATCAGTATATTTCTGGTGAGGTTAAAACAAAAGAAGAATATGCCAGACTGGCAAGGGAGGCTGTATGGAATGAGAGTGATATAGTAGTAAGGCCTGTTGACAGGAGGGAAAATTATGTAAAAAGGTGTGTTGGTTTGCCGGGTGATGTGATTCAGATTAAAGCAGGTCAGCTTTTTGTTAATGGTAATGCTATTGAAGATAATGGCAGTCAGCAGACTGCATACTGGGTTCATACCAACGGAACAAAGATTAATCCGAAAGCATTTGAGCGTCTCGATGTTCCCCGTTCAGGTCAGAGAATGGTTTCATCAAATATTTATAACCTGATGTTAACAAGCGAGACAGCCAGGAAACTGGAAGGTTTTGCAAATGTTACTGAAGTACGCCCTGATATTAGACGTAATGGGGAGTACGGTTCTCATATATTCCCTCATAACCCTGCATATCCATGGAATGAGGACTTTTTTGGTCCTCTGACAATTCCGGCAGAAGGAGTAACAGTTAAACTCGACTCAAACAGCATCGACCTCTATCGAAGGATTATTGATGTATATGAAGATAATGATTTTAAAGAAACAGATAAGGGCTTTCTTATTAATGGCGAACTTACAGATAGCTACACCTTTAAAATGGATTATTACTGGATGATGGGAGATAACCGTCATGATTCGGCCGACTCCCGCTACTGGGGATTTGTACCTGTCGATCATATAGTCGGTGAACCCAAGTTTATCTGGTTATCCATCGACGAGGAGGGCCGGGGACTAAAAAAGATAAGATTTAAGAGAATGTTCAGGCCTCTCAAATGGGATGTATATAAGGGTATAAAGTAGAATATAATAAATGTATAATAGAAAAAGGGCACCGTAAATACGGCGCCCTTTTTTAAGGTTCTTTATCGTGGTTAAATTTATTTTACTTTTTCGACTATCGCTTTAAATGCTTCAGGATGGTTCATGGCAAGATCTGCCAGTGTTTTCCTGTTAAGTGCGATACCCTTTTTATTTATTTTACCCATGAACTCAGAATAGCTCATGTCGTACTGACGTACTGCGGCATTAATTCTCTGTATCCAGAGGGCTCTGAAATTACCCTTCTTCTTTCTTCTGTCCCGATATGCATATTGCATACCTTTTTCAAGAGCATTAACGGCAACGGTGTAGACATTTTTTCTACGGCCGAAGTACCCTTTTGTTTGCTTCAGAACCTTTTTTCTCCGGTTTCTTGAAGCAACTGCATTAGTTGATCTTGGCATAATTTAATAATTTTTGAATGTCAGCGGAAAGCAAAATCTTTCTCTTTAATGCTGTTCACTCTGTTAATAATAATGTAACTCTCTCACTCTTTAAACGTTTGCACTACTTCTTAGCCAGTAAAAGCTTGATGTTATTCTCATCAGCCTTATCTACCTCTCCAAAATATCCAAGGTTTCTTTTTCTTTTCTTGGATTTCTTGGTAAGGATGTGACTTTTGTACGCATGCTTACGTTTAATCTTGCCTGATCCGGTTAGAGAAAATCTCTTCTTAGCACCGGGATTCGTTTTCATTTTTGGCATTTCGTACAGTTTTAATATAATGTTAAAGAACCTAATTTTTTTTCTTTTTCCTGGGAGCAAAATGCATAATCATTCTTTTTCCTTCCAGTTTTGGCATTTGTTCTACTGTTCCATATTCCTCTAAATCCGTAGCAAGGCGTAGTAACAATATTTCTCCTTTTTCCTTAAACAGAATTGTACGTCCTTTAAAAAAGACGTAAGCTTTAACTTTTGCACCTTCTTCCAGAAACTTCATAGCATGTTTAAGTTTGAAGTTATAATCATGCTCGTCAGTGTTGGGGCCAAATCTGATCTCTTTTAAGGTCACTTTGGATGTTTTGGCCTTTGCCTCCTTCTGCTTCTTCTTCTGCTGGTAAAGAAACTTCTGATAATCTGTTATTCTGCAAACCGGTGGATCAGCATTAGGCGATATCTCAACCAGATCAAGTTCCAATTGGTCGGCCATTTTTATTGCCTCATCAATTGATAATATCTGTGGTTCAATTTCATCGCCGACAACACGAACTACTTTTGCAGCAATCCGGTTATTGATCCTATGTAGTTCCTCTTTAACGGGTCCTCTATAAGGTCGGCCTCCCCTTCGGTATCCGGGTCTTCCACCGGGCTTCTTTCTTCTTGGTGCAGCTATGGCTTTATCCTCCTGTTTTTGTTAATACTATATACATATATTATAAGATCTCTTTTTTGATCTCATTCTTTATAAACTCTTCAAATTCATTAAGGTTCATTGAACCTTTATCACCCTCTCCCTGGCGACGAACCGATACGGAATCAGAATTTACCTCCTTTTCTCCTACGATTAACAGGTATGGTATCTTCTTTAACTCGTTATCCCTGATCTTCTTACCTATCTTCTCGTTGCGCTCGTCAATCAGAGTGCGAATATCGCAATTATTTAAGAATTTTGAAACTTTTTTAGAATAATCGTGGAATTTTTCACTTATTGGTAATATTACTACCTGATCGGGAGCAAGCCAGAGTGGAAATTTACCTGCAGTGCTTTCAATCAGAACTGCTACAAATCTTTCAAGGCTGCCAAAGATAGCTCTATGCAGCATTACCGGCTGATGCTTCTGGTTGTCTTTACCAATATAGCTAAGATCGAATCTTTCGGGCAGGTTGTAATCAACCTGGATAGTACCCAGCTGCCACTTTCTTCCTATGGCATCGCGTACCATAAAATCAAGTTTTGGTCCATAAAATGCAGCTTCTCCTTTAACAACAGTAGTCTCGAGTCCTTTTTCAGCTGCTGCCTCTATAATTGCTTTTTCAGCCTTCTCCCAGTTCTTATCCGAACCGATATATTTATCTTTATTACCAGTATCCCTGAGTGATATCTGTGCAGTATATTCCTTGAAATTAAGCGAGTTAAAAACCCACTGGACAAGGTCTATAATACTTTTAAATTCCTCTTTCATCTGATCGGGCTCACAGAAATGATGAGCATCATCCTGGGTAAAGCTTCTTACCCTGGTAAGGCCGTGAAGTTCTCCATGCTGCTCGTAACGATATACTGTACCGAACTCTGCCATCCGAACAGGAAGATCTTTGTAAGAATGCGGTGTGGCATTGTATATTTCGCAGTGATGGGGACAATTCATGGGTTTAAGCATAAATTCTTCACCTTCCTGAGGTGTGCTTATTGGTCTGAAAGAATCTGCCCCGTATTTTTCGTAGTGTCCGGAGGTCTTATAGAGATTAACATTACCAATATGAGGTGTTGACACCATTGAATATCCTCTTCTCCTTAATTCGGCAGTCATAAAATCTATCAGACGTTGCCGCAGATCGCTTCCCCTTGGTAACCAAAGAGGTAAACCCATTCCTACGCTTTGAGAGAAAGTGAATAACTCCAGCTCCTTGCCAATCTTTCTGTGATCTCTTTTCTTTGCTTCTTCAAGAAGTGTTAAATATTCATCCAGCATACCCTGTTTCGGGAAGGTAATTCCGTAAATACGGGTCATCATCTTCCTCTTCTCGTCGCCCCTCCAGTAGGCACCGGCAAGGCTAAGCAGCTTGATTGCTTTAATTTTTGAGGTATCAGCAAGATGCGGGCCACGACAAAGATCAGTGAATTTACCAAGCTTATAAAGGCTTATTGTTCCATCCTCAAGCTCGTTAATAAGTTCTGTTTTATATTCATCCCCTTTGTCAGTGAATAACTTCAGTGCATCCTTTTTCGATATTTCTTCCCTTATTATTGGATTATTTTCCCTGGCAAGCTCGATCATCTTTTTTTCAATTACAGGAAGATCTGATTCGCTAATAACCACTTCCTTACCAGGATCAACATCGTAATAGAATCCATTCTCGATATCCGGGCCAATACCAAATTTAATTCCGGGGTATAGTATCTCCAGTGCCTGCGCCATAAGGTGGGCAGATGAGTGCCAGAAGGTCATCTTTGCTTCAGGATCCTCCCATTTATGAAGTTTAATAGTTGAATCTGAATCAATTGGTCTTGACAGATCCCACACAATATCATTTATAGATGCGCATATTACCTCCTTTGCCAATCGTGGGCTAATATCGGAAGCAATTTCGTAAGATGTGATACCTGGCTCGTATTCTCTGACTGACTTATCCGGGAAAGTTATTTTAATCATAATTATTTCTGCCATATTTTAAGAGTGCAAAGATAATGAAAATTTAAGGTTCGAAGATTATAAGATTGTAAGATTATAAGATTGTAAGATTGTAAGATTAATTTGTACAGTCATTATTATCCTTAAGCCTTAGCTCTTAGCAAAAACTTGGCATGTAATTTGAAATACGTATATTGAACAACAAAAATCAGGATCATGAAAAAATTACTTTACACCTTATTAATATTGATTCCATTTGGATTTACTGCATGTACGCTGACTCCGGTGGCTGAATTTTATGTTGATGATACAGAAGTATATATCGGCGAAGAAGTATGGTTTACGAACGATTCCTATAATGCGGTTGAATACGACTGGGATTTTGGGGATGGCACATGGACAGATGTTGAGAATCCTGTTCACACCTTCAATGCATCGGGAACTTATGAGGTTGTGCTTACAGCTTATAACAGGAATGGTCGTGCAGACGAGGCTGCTATAACAATTTCTGTTCTTACACCAACGATTCTTGAAATTGAAGTACTGGAGTGGAATGATGAATATCCTGTTTCTGGTGCTACCGTTACATTATTTAATACTCTTAATGATTGGTATGATTTCACAAATGCTATTGTACCGACAGGCCTTACGAACAGAAATGGGAAGGTAGTATTTTATGGTCTTGGTGAGTTTGTTTATTATGTAGATGTTACAGAAGCAAATCATGACAACCTTGACTTCTATGGCTTTGAGAATAATAACTATTTAAGAACTCAGCAGCTTGTGCCAAACGAGATCAATCAGTTTATTGCATGGGTCGATTATGTTGGGACCAAGGGCGATGATACTCGTAAGAGGGGCGTAATTAGAAAGATTGAGCGCGTTCCCAAGAAGTAATAAGTTTATAAAACTAATAATAATGCCTTATCATATTGATAGGGCATTTTTATTCTGAAAAAAGGATGCCTGCTTTGTCTCTGAGATTATAGTTTGAAGTCATTACTTCACCATAGGCGCCTGCAGACCTGATTGCAATTAGATCGCCTCTTTTTGTTAAGGGCAGTTCAACGAACTTACCAAAAATATCGGTCGATTCACAAATAGGCCCTACAACATTATATTTCTTATTTGTTTTTTCTTTTGATGTCAGGTTTTCAATTTTATGAAAAGCCTGGTACAGAGCAGGTCTAATCAGATCTGTCATTCCGGCATCAACAATAACATAATCGTTCTGGATACCCTTTTTAATATATAAAACTTTGCTTATCAGACTTCCTGCCTGTGCGACTATAGATCTGCCCAGCTCAAAATGAACTGTTTGTCCGGGTCGAAGTTCCAGTAGTTCGTTAAATAATGAGAAGTAATTTTTAAAGTCGGCTACCTGTTCCGGTTGTTCATAATCAATACCCAATCCTCCACCAACATTTATATGTCCAGGGTAAATATTCCTGCTATTAAACCAGTTTTGAAGGTCGTTAATTTTAATGCAGAGGGCTTTAAATGGTGCCAGTTCTCTCACCTGTGACCCGATATGGAAGTGCAGCCCGGTAAGTCTCAGGCTGCTTTTATTACTAATAAATGAGAGGACATCTTCCAATTCCCAGGCATTTATTCCGAACTTTGTATCTTCAATTCCGGTAGTAATATGCCTGTGAGTGAAAGCATCAACATTTGGATTGATTCTGAGAGCTATGTTTGCCTTTTTGTTTGTTTTAGTTGCCAGCTCTTCAATTACACTAAGCTCAGGCAGCGATTCTACATTAAAGGTGAAGATTGAATTCTCCAGTCCTGTAATTATTTCACTATCCGATTTTCCAACCCCTGCAAAAGCAATTTTTTCAGCTTTGAAACCAGTCTCAATTGATCTTTTAATCTCATTTCCACTTACACAATCTGCGCCAAACCCATATGTTGATATTAATTTTAAAAGATCAGGATTTGCGTTTGCCTTTATCGCATAGTGGACAATAAACCCATATTTCTCTGACTCATTCTTTACTTTATCCAGGTTATTCCTGAGAACATTTAGATCGTAAAAGTAGAAAGGAGTTTTTATAGCATAAAATCTCTTAATATCTTTTTTGCTTATCATCGCTAACTGAAAATATTATTACTTAATGCAGAGAGAGCAACTTCTTTATTTGCCGAGCTGATAAGCAATGAAACATTGTGCCTGCTTCCTCCATATGATATCATTCTAATGGGGATACCTTTCAATGCCTCAAAAAGCTCCAGGGTTGTGCCTGATTTTTCGGCAATAAAATTTCCCACAATACATATTATGGTTTTATCTCTCTCGACCTCTACCGTACCAAGTTCCTGGAGATCTCTGACAATCTTGGCAAGATGCGAGGTATCATCTATTGTTAGCGATACTGCAACTTCCGATGTTGTAATCATGTCTATGGGTGTCTTGTAAATTTCAAAGATCTCGAATACTTTGCGAAGGAAGCCATAGGCAAGTAACATTCGGTCAGATTTAATCTTTATTACTGTTATATCGTCTTTTGCAGCAATTGCCTTATATCCTTTATCATCAGATCCTGAGGTGATTATTGTTCCAGGGTCTTCAGGATTCATAGTATTCTTTAACCTTACGGTGATATTTGCATTCTTAGCTGGTATAACGCTTGTCGGATGTAATATTTTTGCACCGAAGTATGCCAGTTCAGCGGCTTCGTCAAACGATAGCTGCCTTATTACACTTGTGTTTTTTACATATCTGGGATCGTTATTGTGAATCCCATTAATATCAGTCCATATCTGAACCTCTTCGGCATTTATTGAGGCTCCGATTATGGTTGCTGAATAATCACTGCCTCCACGTTTCAGGTTGTCGATATCTCCGTATGCATTTCTGCAGATATAACCCTGCGTAATAACTATTTCACTGCGTATATGTTCTTTCAGCTCACGCTCAAGGTTCTCTTTTATATAGAAATGGTCTGGTTCTCCGTCCTTGTCAATTCTCATAAAATTGAGAGCAGGCAGGAGGGAGGCGCTAATTTTTCTCTCAGTACAATATAAGCTGAATATTGCTGTTGATAAGAGTTCGCCCTGGGCCAAAATAGCCTTTTCGGCCTTTTTGGTAAATACTTTCAGAGTAAAGCTCTTCAGGTAATTGAAGTGCGCTTCAATAACTTTATAAGCTTCATTCAGCAGATCTTTATCGCTAATAAGTTTATCGATTATCTTAATATAGCTGTTATAAAGATCATCTATTAATTGAGATGATTCTTTTTTCAGACCTTCATATAGTTTGTCAGTAATTAATTCAAGCTTATTTGTTGTTCCTGCCATTGCAGACAGTATAACTATTTTTCTTTCACCGTCATTTATTAATGGAACAAGGGCCTTAAGCTTTTCTGCCGATCCTATTGAGGTGCCTCCGAATTTTAAGATTTTCATAATAAAAAACAGCCTGCATTTGCAGGCTGCGATATTTAGTTACTTATATTACATAATCCTGCTATAAGCAAAATATTAAATCCACCTGTTTATTTTTAACAAAGAATCTCATATAATTCTCTTAAATCACAAAACTAGTTAATTATTAATTACAGAATTAATTTCATTCAGTTCTTTTTCTGTGAATTTTATATTACTAAGCGATTGATAATTGATATCCAGTTGCTTAACACTGCTGACTCCAACAAGAACTGATGTTACTATATTATTTTTTAGCAGCCAGCTTATCGCCATCTGGCTTAATGACTGATCTCTTCTGACAGCAATCTTATTAAGCTGTTTTATCTTTTCTATTTCAGCATTAACTTCATTCTCATTAAGGTAGGTAAAGTTCTTTGATGCTCTTGAATCTTCCGGTATTCCATCTAAGTACCTGTCTGTTAATAGTCCCTGAGCCAGGGGAGAGAATGCTATTAAGCCAACACCTTCGCTGTCAAGAACCTTATCCAGTCCGTTTTCGACCCACCTGTCAAGAATTGAATACCTGGCCTGGTGAATAATAAAAGGAGTCTTAAGCTCTTTTAGAATTTTCGAGGCTTTAGCTGTCTGGTCTGCATCATAATTACTAATGCCCACATATAATGCCTTACCACTTCTTACAATCTGGTCAAGAGCTAGCATTGTCTCTTCCAGCGGAGTATCTTCATCAGGCCGGTGATGATAAAAAATATCAACGTAATCGAGGCCCATTCTTTTCAGGCTCTGATCAATGCTTGCAATAAGATATTTTCTTGATCCAAAGTTACCATAAGGGCCGTTCCACATATCATAACCTGCTTTGGTTGAGATAATCAGTTCGTCGCGAAAACTATGAAAATCTTTCTTAAGAAAGGTTCCGAGGCTTTCTTCAGCTGCTCCAAATGGAGGCCCGTAATTATTTGCCAGGTCGAAATGGCTTATCCCCAGATCAAATGCTCTTCTAAGTATTTTTCTGGATTCAAGAAGGTTATCATTGTATCCGAAATTATGCCATAAGCCAAGTGATATTTCAGGTAATAGTAATCCTGATCTGCCACATCTTCTGTAGTTCATTTTATCGTATCTGTCTGGATCAGGTATGTAGTCGCTTGGCCTGGTGAAGTCGTGAATTTTCATAAAATAATTAATGATTATATAATTTGCTAAATACTATACTAACACAATAAAGATACACAGGGTTTAAATATATAAAAAAAAGCCTCACTTTTTCAGTGAAGCTTTTTGTGCCCAGGACTGGAATCGAACCAGCACGTCCAAAAACGGACACCAGGCCCTCAACCTGGCGCGTCTACCAATTCCGCCACCTGGGCAAAATCCTTGATTTTCCCCAGGTGGCGGAAGCCATCGCGGCAATCTGGCTCTTCGTGGAAATTATCCACCGGATAATTTCTGATCACTCAGGCCTGCCACCCGGGCAAAATTCAGAAAGGGTAAATAACCCTCTCAGGAATCGGACTGCAAATTTAATCAAATATTGAGAAAACAAAAATGCTCAATAAAAAATTTGATTTAACACCAGATGTTTCAGCTTATCTGTTTTTCCAGAAAGTGAATATTTCATATTTAATTTTTTATATTGCATCCTTCATTTAATAGGTCTGTTAAAAAAATATATTAAGCAATATGAAATTCAGGGTAATTATTATAGCAGTTATCGCCGCAACCGGAGGTCTGCTATTTGGCTTCGATACAGGTGTTATTTCTGGTGCTTTACCTTTTTTGCGTGAGAGCTGGGATCTTTCAACCGGTCAGCAGGAATGGATTACAACTGCAGTCTTAATCGGAGCATTTGCCGGTGCTTTTTTTGGTGGCAGATTTACGGATTTATTGGGCAGAAAGAAAATTATTATAGTTGCTTCCATAATTTTTGCAGTTGGTTCAATTTTATGCGGTGCAGCGGCAAATTCGACTATCCTGGTTATCAGCAGGATAGTTATTGGTGTCGCCATAGGTATTTCATCTATAGCTGTTCCCCTTTATATTTCTGAAATATCACCGGCTCAATACAGGGGTGCTCTTGTTTCATCATTTCAGCTAATGATTACAATAGGCATAGTAGCATCATATTTTAGTGATCTGGCATTTGCAGATGAAGCTAATCCTTTTTCATGGCGCTGGATGTTTTATGTTGGATTATTTCCGGCCCTGATTCTTTTTATTGGTATGATATTTATGCCTGAAACTCCGCGCTGGCTTTTAAGCAAGGGTAGAACTTCTGAGGGAGAGTCTGTGCTTGCAAAGGTCGAAAAAGCTGAGGAATTTGAGACATCACTCAATAATATCCGGAAAGAAATTGAAAAGGATAAATCAGCTGCAAGGTTCAGGGATATTTTTTCAAAGACCTGGCGTATTCCTGTTTTTATTGCGATCGGGATAATGTTTGTACAGCAGTTTGTAGGTATCAATACTGTTATCTATTATGCTCCAACTATTTTTCTGTTTGCCGGATTTACGGGCGCAAAGGCAGCAATCGCTGCCACTGTGAGTGTGGGTATTGTTAATGTTCTTTCAACTGTTCTTTCAATGTTCCTGATCGACAGGATCGGGCGCAGAAAGTTATATTTTATCGGACTGGTTGGAATGTGTATATCGCTGATTTCTCTTGGTACTTCTTTTTTCTTAAAAGATACACTGGGAGATGCTTTAAGCTGGGCAACTGTTGCATCAGTCCTGGTATATATAATATTCTTTGCCATTAGTCTTGGTCCTCTTGGATGGCTTATTATATCTGAGATTTTTCCGACAAAATATCGGGGCGTTGGTGTTAGTATAGGTGCGTTCTCAAACTGGTTCTTTAATGCAATTGTTGCATTTACTTTCCTTAAGCTGGCCTGGTTGTTTACCGGCGATGGTATGGAGATAACAAAGGAAGTAGTTGTTGACGGTATAAGCAAGACCCAGACAGATCCAAACCCGGGAGGCGCATTCCTTTTATATGCTGCTATTGCTGTAATCGGAATAATATGGGGAATAAAATATATTCCAGAAACAAAGGGTAAGTCTCTTGAACATATTGAGGATCACTGGCGTGAAGGAAAATCAGCCAAAGAGTTGTAAAATATTAAAATAAAAAAACCGATTGTTTCCAACCGGTTTTTTTATTCACCTCTGGTGCCCAGTAAAGGACTCGAACCTTCACATACTTGCGTATACTAGTCCCTGAAACTAGCGCGTCTACCAATTCCGCCAACTGGGCAAAA
>CAZWLP010000062.1:0-14557 GCA_964634565.1 uncultured Rikenellaceae bacterium
GATCTCCTGAGAAGGAATATGAAGCACAACAGTATTGATGCTTACATAGTGCCTGTTACAGACCCTCACCTGGGAGAGTATGTCCCTGAACACTGGCGTCTGGTAAAGTGGCTGACCGGATTTACCGGATCGGCGGCAAATGTTGTTGTTACTGGTAATTTTGCAGGTTTATGGACAGACTCGCGATATTTTATTCAGGCCGGGAAGGAACTGAAAGATTCAGGGTTTGAACTTGTCAGATTAAAGGTTCCTCATACACCTGAGCATATTGAATGGCTTGAAAAGAATATGGAATCTGGTAGCAAGGTGGCACTTGATGGTAAAATAGTTCCAATAGGAACGCTTAAGTTTATAAGGAATACTTTTAAGAGAAAAGGAATTGGTCTTTGTGCCAACCTGGATCTGATCTCAGGTATTATAGATGTCAGGGAGCCAATGCCTTCGGGTAGCGCTTTTGAGCACGAGCTAAAATATGCAGGTAAAAGCAGGATGCAAAAACTGAGTGAGATCAGAAACAGGATGAGTGAAATAAATGCAGATTATCATCTTCTGACATCACTCGATGATATAGCATGGACATTAAATATTCGTGGAAATGATGTTACCTATAGTCCTTTGTTTACTTCTTTCGCCATTGTTGACAAAAGTGGATTCAGCTTATTTGCCGACTCAAATAAAATTCCCGCTCACTTACGAAAGTCTCTCGAAACGGATAATGTTCTTATTAAACCATATAATGATATTAATTCAGCCCTGTCAGAAATTAAGCAGGGAGAATCAATACTAATAACACCTGGTACAACATCTGCCCTGCTTTACAATTCTATAAAGGAAGGTGTTGATATTATTGAAGAAGTAAGTATACCAACCAGACTGAAAGCTATAAAGAATGATATTGAGATAGCTCATATAAGGCAGGTGATGATTAAAGACGGACTTGCCCTGACTAATTTTTTTTACTGGCTTGATAAAAACCTTGGAAGAAAGAAAATAACAGAGATATCGGCAGCCCGGAAATTACTTGACTTCAGATTGGAGCAGCCCGATTGTAAAGGGCCCAGTTTTGCAACTATTGCAGGCTATAATGAACATGGGGCATCACCGCATTACTGTTCCACACCGGAGACGGATGTGGAGCTAAAGAGAGAAGGGATATTTCTTCTTGATAGTGGTGGTCAGTATCCTGACGGAACAACAGATGTAACCAGGACAGTGTGCCTGGGCAGTCCCACCCGTCAGCAGAGTATTGATTTTACTCTGGCCCTGAAGGGAACTATTAATCTGGCTATGGCTAGATTCCCTTACGGAACAAGAGGATACCAGATAGAGATGCTTGCAAGGAAGGCCCTCTGGGATAATGGCCTGAATTATGGACATGGAACCGGCCATGGAGTGGGTTACTTTTTAAATGTGCATGAGGGCCCTCAAACAATAGGTACAGGAGCGTCAGGCGATCTGAAAACAATACTGGAGCCAGGGATGCTGACAGCTGATGAACCTGGTATATACAGGGAGGGAGAATATGGATTCAGAACCGAAAACCTTATCTTATGCGTCGAGGATAAGAGAACTGAGTACGGAAAGTTTCTGAGATTTGAGACACTGACACTCTGCTATATAGATACCTCTCTAATTAAACCGGATCTTATGAGTGAAGAGGAAATTGAATGGCTGAATAATTATCATCGGCTGGTTTACAAAGTGTTAAGTAAGAAGTTAAGGAGTGAGGTAAGAGACTGGCTAAAAGAAAAAACTCTGGCTGTGTAAGTATCAAAATATTTATCAAAAAGATATATGATGAAAAACTACTTATTTTTTGTGGTAGCGGTATTAATGCTATCGTGTAATAATATACCTCTTACTCTTGAAGAGAGACTTGCCACACTTGATATCGAAAGAATCGATACCCTGTTGCCAGACACTTCGGTTTTCAGCGAAGCATATGAAATACATCTTATGCAAGCAGTCGATCATAATAATCCTGATGGTGATCAGTTTGCACAAAAGATTTACCTTTCATTTGTAGGGGTTGATAAACCTGTGGTGCTTGTTACTGAAGGCTATTCTGCAAACAGTAACTATACTACTGAGCTTGCCAGGTATCTGAACTGTAACCAGATAATAGTAGAACACAGGTTCTTTGGCGAATCTGTTCCTGACGATCTTAACTGGAAATACATGAATACTTACCAGGCTGCTTCAGATCATCACAGGATAATAGAGTTGTTCAGCGAGGTTTTTAAAAGTAAATGGATTACAACAGGTATCAGTAAAGGAGGACAGACGGTTATGTTTCATAGCTATTATTACCCTGACGATGCAGATATACGTGTTCCCTATGTTGCTCCCTTAAATTTTGGTCCCGAGGATCCGAGAATATATGATTTTCTTGATACGGTCGGATCTGAATATTGCAGGGATAGAGTTTTTGAGGTACAAAAGCTAATCCTTAAGAACAGAGATATCTATTATCCGATGATGCTTGATGAGGCCGGTAAGATGGGTTATACTTTTAAGAGGATAGGAGGTCCTGAGGTGGCATTCGAATATACTGTGCTGGAGTATGATTTTGCTTACTGGCAATGGGGGAGAACACCATGTGAGGATATTATTCTTGAGGGAGACCCTGAAAATATTTACAGTCAGTTTTTCAGGATTAGCGGCTTAGATTATTTTTCAGATACAGGGATCAGGGAATATGAACCCTTCTTCTACCAGGCAATGACCGAGATAGGGTATTATGGTTACGATTTTGAAAAATTTGGAGACCTTTTACAGTATGCTGTTGATGGTGACGAACCCGAATTCACTTTTTCAGCGCCTGAAGGGGTAGAACTTGAGTATGATTATGACCTGATGAAAAAAGTTGATGAATATGTAAGGGATGCAGACAATTTCCTGTACATATATGGTATGCAGGATACCTGGTCAGCGACATCCGTAAGACTGGGCGATAATACCAATTCAGTTAAAATACTTAAAAGAGATGGTGATCATACTACCCGGATTCGTAACCTTCCGGCCGAACAGCAGGAAATGGCTCTGTCAACACTTAAGAGATGGCTGAATAGAGACTGATCCGGTGTTCAGATATTAATTTTCAGAGATCAGGCTTAAGCAGCATACTATATGTTAATATAAGCGCACTATATTATTAAGTAGGAGGCCAAATATATTGTATAACAATTATTTATTAACAGGTAATACTTGGATTTTGCCTTTTTTCGATAGTTTAATAAATAGAGAATTGTGTTAAAGTCCTCAATTAATAGCAATATTATGCATTCATATTATTGTTTTTTCAATAAAATTTCTAAATTTGTCTCTCTAATACAAACCTAAAACTTAAATTATGAAGAAACTAAAACTGATGATCGCATTTTTTGTGCTTAGTGGTATGTCTGTACTGCTAGCTCAAACAGTGGTTATTTCAGGAAATGTAAGCTCCTCTGTAGAGGGGGAGGGATCAATTCCTGGTGTTGCGGTTACCGTTAAGGGGACCACTATTGGTACTAGTACTGATATGAATGGTATGTACGAACTTACGGTACCCGAAAGTGCTACTACTTTGGTTTTCCAATTTATTGGCATGAAGTCAATTGAAGAGGCTATAGCCGGCAGAACTACAATTAACGTTATTATGGAGCCCGACCTTCTGGGTATCGATGAGGTTGTAGTTACAGCTCTTGGTATAACCAGGGAGAAAAAAGGTCTTGGGTATGCAGTGCAAGAAGTTGAAGGTGACGACCTGGCCAAAACAGGTAACACAAACTTTGCAAATGCCCTACAGGGTAAAGTTGCAGGTTTGGATATTACTCCTTCAAGTGGTATGCCCGGAGCATCATCTTCTATTGTTATCAGGGGAGCCCGTTCATTCAGTGGAAATAACCAGCCTCTTTATGTTGTTGACGGCCAGCCTATTTCTGGCGGCGGCGGCGGCGGTAGTACTACCGGTGGTTCTGACGGAACAGGCAGGGTTTTAGACCTGAACCCTTCTGACATTGAATCTATAAACGTTCTTAAAGGTCAGGCAGCATCTGCACTTTACGGTATTCGTGCTTCAAATGGTGTTATTGTTATTACTACTAAAAGTGGAGCCGGAAATAAAAAAGGCGCTCCGGTTGTAAGTTTTAGTACAGTTAATACTTTTGATCAGGTATCACGGACTCCTGATTATCAGACAACTTATTCTCAGGGTAGTAGAGGTAAATATAGCCCTACATCATCTCAGTCATGGGGTATGAAAATCGATGACCTTCCGGATGATCCAACCTATGGTGGTAATGCAAATGGTTATCCTGGAAAATTTTATGTTCCTCAATTGGCTCTGGGTGGTTATGATGAAGCAGACCAATGGGTAACTCCTGCTCGATATAATAACTGGGACGATTACTTTTTAACTGGTTTTACAACACAGAATAATGTTCTTGTTAGCCAGGCTATGGAGGGAGGAAACTTTGCTCTTGGTCTTGGTTCGACTACTCAGGACGGAATTGCATTAAATACCGGATTGCAAAGGTATAATGCCAAAGCGAATGCTTCAAGAGAATTTGGAGACAACTGGAAAACAGGCTTCAGTGTTAACTATTCTCAGGTTGAAGTTGATAAACTATCTATTGGTAATGATGGTTCGCTTGCAGGTATTCTTGCAGCACCTACAACCTACAATCTGAAAGATTATCCTACAACTTATCCAGGCGATCCATTTCACCAGATTTATTATAGGTCTATGACTTTTGATAATCCTTACTGGATACCGGATAATAATACTAATTTTGAAAGAACAGACAGGGTTTTTGGTAATTCTTACCTTGAGTATTTTACAGATTTTGGAGATTCATTCGACCTTAAAGTACGTGGACAGGTGGGTGTAGATACTTATACAAGATCTACTGAAACTATCTTCGGACTCGGACATAAAGGAACTGATCCTTCCAATTCATATGTTGGTCAGGGAACAACCAGTTTTACAAATGTAAACGCAGTAGGTACTGCAAACCTTAATTACAGGATTACCGACGGTCAAACATTATCATTATTGGTTGGTACAGAATATAATGACAGTAAAAGTAAAAGTGTTTCAGCCAGTGGTACAAGCCTGAATTTTGGTGAATGGCAACATGTTAATAATACAGCCACTCCTTCAAGGTCTGAAGGTAAAGGTTGGAGCAGGACAGTAGGTTTCTTTGGTCAGTTAAGCTGGGATTACAACTCTCTTGTCTACTTAGGTGCTACCGGTCGTTACGACATTGTTTCTACAATGCCGACAGCTAACCGTGGATTCTTTTATCCTTCATTTAGTGGAAGTTTTGTTGCTTCTGAGTTAGATGTTATGAAAAATCTTACCTGGTTATCATTTGCAAAACTAAGAGTGTCTTATGCTGAAGTTGGACAGGCAGGAAGCTATTTTGTTCCTTATTATAATTCAATAAGCGGATATGGTAATGGCTGGTATGAAAACAGTTCGGTTAATTTCCCATATCTTGGTGCAAGTGCTTATGCTCCGGGAGCTACCCTGTATGATGAAAATCTTAAACCTCAGAATACCCAGTCAATTGAAGGAGGTATTGATTTGAAATTTTTCAATAACAGATTTGGTGTTGATTATACCTATGCAAAACAAAATGTAAAAGATCAAATCTTTGGGGTTCCACTTGCGGGATCAACAGGAGCTGCTAGTCTGGTAACTAATGCCGGGCGTCTTAGTACATTGTCACATGAAATAATGGTTTATATTACTCCGGTTGAAATTGGAGATTTCAGATGGGATCTGAATTTTAACTTTATGACAATGACCAATAAGGTTGAGGAACTTGCAGAAGGAGTTGAAAGTATATTCCTGGGTGGATTTGTAACTCCACAGGTTCGTGCAAGTGTAGGCAATACATATCCTGTAATTTATGGTGTATCATTTGCAAAAGATGATGATGGTAATATTCTGGTTGTTGACGATCCGGCAAGTCCTTATCACGGTATGCCATATGCAGGACCTCCAGATATTATTGGAGAAGTAACACCTGATTTTATTTTAGGAGCATATAGTACATTTACATATAAAGATCTTACTCTTAGTTCTTCATTTGAATGGAAAAATGGAGGCAGCATGTATTCAGGAGATAACGGCTTGATGATGTATGTTTATGGAGTTGTATCGCAAACTGAAGACAGGGAAGGAACATTTGTTTATGATGGATATAAACCAGATGGAACTCCTAATGATATAGTAAGAGGTGGTCCTGGTGATGAAGGAGCCTATCAGACTCTTTTTGATAACGTAGTATCAAATATTGATGAAGCATATATTTTTGATAATTCATTTATAAAGCTTCGTGATATCTCCTTAAGATATGCTTTACCAAATAGAATTTTGAATAAAATTAATATTGGCGCATCAGTGTTTGCCAGAAATATTTTAATTTGGACTAAACTACCTAACCTTGACCCTGAATCGTCAAATGGTAGTGGTAATGCGATGGGTGGCTTTAACCGTTTCTCTTTGCCGCAGACTACTAGTTATGGTTTTAGTTTAGATATAACATTTTAATAACAACTAAAATAATATACTATGAAAAAGATACTATATATGTTTCTGGCAATGATTGTAATCTTATTACCGTCATGTTCAGATGAAATAATGGATGAGATTAATTTTAATCCGGATAATCCAACTGATGTGTCATCTTCTTTGACTTTAGCTGATAATATGACTGAATTAGCTGTTACAGGAGTTGGAGGAAGTATGATGTTTTACACTTCTGTTATGGTTGAGCATAAAGTTGGTGATCATAACCAATTTCTGAATATGGAAATTCGTTCAGGAGAACCTACTTCTTCTACTACCTATAATAACGACTGGGGTACTATTTACAATCAGCTCTGGGCTTTACAGATGACTATTGACAGATGCTCAGAAGGTGGAAAAGAAGAGGGTGCATGGTATAATCTTGGAAGAGCACAACTTCTTTCAGCTTATTACCTTGCAATACTAGCCGATGGTTGGGGAGATGCTCCCTGGGAAGAGGCTCTTCAGCCAAGTACTTATATGCAACCACAATTAAGTTCTCAGGAAACAATGTATGAGGATGTGTTTGCATATATTGATGCTGCAATTCTTAATTTTCAGAAGGAAGATTTGACTCCAGATATCGGAGCTCAGGATTTACTTTATGGTGCAAATAGTGAAGCTAAGTGGCTGAAATTTGCTTATGCATTAAAAGCCAGGTATTTATTGAGGTTATCTCATGTTGATCCCGATTATACCGGTGTTTTAGCTGCAGTAAGTAATTCTTTCACATCTATCGCAGATCAGTGTGTGTTCACTTATGATGGTGCTAATGCTACATCCGGATGGTTCAGAATGCGGAATGATAGAAATTCGCATGCTGCAAGTCAGAGTTTGCACGATAAGCTGACCGATAGAAATGACCCAAGGGATGCCGTTTATTTTATACCCAATCCACTACGTACTGATGGTGTTCTTGTTTTTGCTGCTAATGGTCAAAACGAGGATATTCAGTCTGAATTTGGAGTTTCAGCATTAAGTGTAAGTGATGCCCCTGCCTATGCTTTCAGCTATCACGAGCTGAAGTTTATCGAAGCTGAAGCATTAGTAAGAATTGGAGGAGCTGCAAATGATACTCTTGCAAAGTATGCTCTTAAAGATGCTATCACTGCTGCATTCCAAAAACCAAATGTTGGTTTAACAGCAGCAGATGCAAATACATACTTTAAAGATGAAGTTGAAGCTTTATTTAATGCAGATCCACTAAGTGAGGTGATGAATCAGAAATACCTTGCTTTTTTCGAAGAGGAAGCTCAGGAAGCATATAATGATATTCGCAGGTTACAGGCTATGGGAGATGATGTAATTGAACTACAAAATCCCTTAAATGCAACTGTCGGATTCCCACAAAGGTTTCCATATGGTTCCAGCGATGTTACTACTAATCCTAATGTTGCAGCAGCTTATGGAAGCGGAAGTTATGTTTTTACTAATAAAGTTTGGTGGGCAGGCGGATCCAATTAATATATTATAACGTAAAAAATACATATTATTATGAAAAATATTAATAGACTCTTAACATTAATAATCATATTCGGTTTTATTTTTACCGCTTGTGATGAGTTAGATGATCCTGCAGGCCTTCGTAATCCGATTGATGCAAGTCCTGCAATTGAGAATCTGGATCCTACATTTTTTGTTGCAGATGATAAGGAAAATACTTTTGTAACATTTGATGTTACTTCGGGAGAAGTAGATGAGGTTATGGAGACTCTGATTGAAGTATCATATGACGGTGGCAGGCAAAGGGCTGCATTAGTAGAACTTACTACTCCTGCTACAGGTGTAGAAGTTGCACTTACTGACGTTGCTACTGCTCTTGGAAAATCACTTGATGACATGGAAGGTGGCGCGTACGTAAATCTGGAAGTTCTCAGGAAAGCAGGAAATGAGTATTTTCGCTCCACTGCTGCTGTTAATGCCTTGATAGCTTGTCCTTATGTTCAAGATGGTTTTGCTGGCACACCTAATGCTGAAAGTTCTGGCTGGAACGTAAGTGGAGAGGTTACTATTACTCTTGATCCTACTGATAATACAATATTATATCTGGCAGGATTGGCAGATATTGATGGATGTGGAGAAGACGCAGGACCATTACCACTTATTATTGATCCTATTACATTGACAATCTCAGTGCCAAGAACAATACTTGCTACTTCAGAAGGTTGGTTTGCAGACTATTATGGCGAAACTAATATTGCTTATGGAGGTACTGGTACAGTAAATACATGTACTCATGATATGCATCTGGAGTTGGAAATTTCAACTGATCAGTATAATTATGGTGTTTATGGATTCGACATTGTGTATTAATAATAATACAGAATAATTCTTTTAAACGGCGAGAGCAAAGGTTCTCGCCGTTTTTTTGTAGGTCATGGCTAATAAGTCTGGCCGGTTTATAAGCGAATAATTAATGTTGTTCCTTCTCCTGGATTGGAAAATACCTTAAGTGTACCCTTGTGCATATTAATTATTTGTCGTGCAAGACTGAGGCCTATCCCGCTTCCACCTTCCTTGGTTGTGAAGAATGGTACAAAAATATTATCGATAATATCATCACGTATTCCAGGTCCGTTATCTACTATTCTGATCCAGACCTTGCCGGAACTGTTTTCACCAGCTTCAAGGAAAACTACTCCATCTTTTTGCTCGCTGAGGGCTTCAATAGCGTTTTTTATAAGATTATATAGGGCCCTTATAATCAACTCCCTGTCGGCGTAAAGAATCAAGGATTTTGGATTAGCCTGGAACATAATATCCACCTCATTTCCAGTTTCTTTTTTCCTCTCACCAATAAATGATGATGCAAGAACCGACAAACTGTCAAACAGATCTGTTATAAGTATCTCTGCAGGCACAGGTCGTGGCAATTTTGTAAGACTACGGTATGATTCTATAAAACTTATAAGTCCTCTGCCATGTTCTTCAATTACCGAAAGCCCCTTAACTGTATTGGCAACTGTCTTTTCAGTAATCTCAGCGGGGGATATAGTGGAATCTCCCTTATGGAAAAATCCTGATAATGTAGAACTCAACGATGTAATTGGTGCTACAGAATTCATTATTTCATGGTTAAGTATCCTTATAAGCCTTTGCCATGAATCAATCTCCTGTCTGTCCAGTTCATAACTTATATCCTGTACCGCTACCAGCTTTACTTTTTTCCCTTTCAGAGTCATTGAAACAGTGCTAAGGTAGAGGTAAAGCGCTGTCTCATTAAATTGAGTGTTAATAGTTAAGGTTTCTCCTTCTTCAATATCGAGTAAAACTTCTTTGAACCTGGGTGAAATTCTGTCCAGCTGGTTTATATTGTGGAAACTGGGGATACCAAGTAAGATGTTCATCGCAGAGTTAGATAGCTGTACAGAACCTGTTTCATCGAACACCATTATAGCCGTAGCAGCACTTTCTACAATGGTTTTATAGTACTTTTCCTGTACGGTAATCTCAATCTTCGTATCCTGGATCTTCTTATTAAGAAGGTTTAAGGATTTATTTAGTGAATTGAAACTTCTATTACCCGTTTTTTCATTAAAAACGAGGGTTGAGTCCTCGTTTTTAACAGCATCGAAGAAGTAACTTAGAAGTTTATTGGTTTTGTTTGTAAAGGTAATAAGGTTTATCGTCTGTATAATAAAAACAATTATTGCAACAAACAAAGTTATATCAGTACCCCTGTAATAAAGGTACCAGAATATAATCAGGCTATTTAATGAAAGCAGGATGACCCTGATAAGAATATTTATGTAGAATTTTCTATAGATCATATTTCTTAATCTTATTATATAGTGTTTGTCGTGTAATTCCAAGCTGTGATGCTACGGCACTCATATTGCCTTCATTTTTTCGCATAGATTCCTGTATCATCCCTATTTCCATTTCCTCAAGGGTTACAGATCCTCTTTCTGGCAGAGTTTTTAGCTGCGATCTTAGCAAGAGGTCTTCTTTACCTATTGTATTTCCTTCAGAGAGAATAACTACCTTCTCTATAGTATGCTGTAACTCCCTGATATTACCAGGCCAATAATATGAAGAAAGTTCATCAAGAGCAGAGGATGTAAATTTTAAATTGCCCTTATTATATTTTTCGGTGTATTTATGCAAAAAGAAGTCGCAGAGAACAGGTATGTCAGATTCTCTGTCGCGAAGGGAGGGGACCTCTATATGAATAGTATTAATCCTGTAGAGAAGGTCTTCCCTGAATAAACCTGTATCGACCATCTCTTCAAGATTTTTATTGGTTGCACAGATTAACCTGATATCTACTTTGACCGGCTTATTTGATCCTACTCTTGTTATCTCATGATTCTGTATTGCAGACAGCAGCTTTGCCTGCATTGGTAATGACAGGTTTCCAATCTCATCGAGGAATAATGTTCCTCCGTCTGCCATCTCTATCTTTCCTGCCCTGTCATCTGCAGCATCTGTGAATGATCCCTTTACATGACCAAATAATTCGCTTTCAAAAAGGGTTTCAGCAACGGCTCCCATATCAACCGTTACCATAATTTCATCCTTCCTGGGTGATCTCTTATGTATTTCTGCCGCTACCAGCTCTTTCCCTGTTCCGTTTTCACCTGTAATTAAAACAGTTGCATCTGTAGCAGCTACTTTTTCAATAAGATTCATCATTTTTATTACCGGCTCCGATGTTCCGATAATAAGCTTCTTACTGCTTGCATTAATAGTATTCTTGAGATTGTTCTTCTCCTTTCTTAGCTTTTTTACTTCAAGCCTGCTTTGACGAAGGTTTATTGCCGAGTTCAGGGTTATAATAAGTTTCTCGTTCTCCCATGGTTTTAATATAAAATCACTTGCTCCCTCTCTTATCGCCTTTACGGCAAGCTCAATATCACCATATGCCGTCATCATTACTACGCAAATCTCCTTATCTGAATTTAATATCTCCTTTAACCAGAATAAGCCTTCATTGCCACTGTTAATTCCTGCGCTGAAGTTCATGTCAAGCAATACAAGGTCATAATCGTTTGAACTGATCTTCTCAGGTATGCGGTTAGGATTAGAGATAGTATCAATAAGCTGAAACTTCGACTGCAATAGTAAATCGAGAGCACTTAATACACTTTTATTATCATCTACTATAAGTATTTTACCATCGTTCATAACTCTCTTTTTATTTATTAGTTGAACAAATTTATTAAATGTATACAATCTGGACATGTATATGTAAAATTATTTTACAAAACTTTCTTACATATTATATATTCTATAACGTAATATCCAGATATAGAGATATATATAAATTATGGCACACATTTTGGAAAACAAATAAAAAATCAAATAATCTATCAATGAGGAAGATCACAATAATACTGTTTATACTGTTACAGACAACAATAATTAGCGCTCAGGATAATTGGAGTTTACAGGACTGCATAGATTATGCTGTTGAAAATAATATTGCCCTGAAGCGTCAGCAGATACAGACCGAGACATATCGTGCTGACCGTAAATTAAGTAAAGCAAATTTACTTCCTAACCTGAATTTTAATTCTCAGGCCAATATGAATTTTGGTAGGTCAGTCGATCCCGTAACAAACACAATTACCTTTAATCAGAATATTGGAAATTCGTTTTCCATCGGATCTGGAGTAACTGTTTTTAATGGATTTGCTCTGATGAACAGGGTTTCTGCTGCAAAATTTCTGTATATGATGGGAGTTGAATTACAGGAGCAACAGGAGGATTTAATATTACTTGATATAATCAATGCCTATTATGAGATTTTAATGGCAAGAGGTGTTGTGCAGACAGCTACAGACCAGCTTAAAGTAGCTGAGCAGCAGTTGCATCGTGTTGAAGTGCTTGTAAGGACAGGATCAGAAAACAGGACAACCCTGCTTGAGATGCAAAGCCAGGTATCCGGCGATCGCTTGCTTCTGACCCAGGCTGTAAACAATGCTTCGATTGGTCTGGAAAAACTAAGAAGCTTATTGCAACTTGAGCCCGGTGTGGATTTTAATGTTGAGGACCGGCTTGTTCCTCCGACTGTTATTGATAACCAAACTAATAATAGCGCAGATAGTATTTATTCAGTTGCCCAGGATATTTTGCCTGTAATAAATGCTCTTGACTATAAAATGATTGCAAGGAAGAAAGAGCTTAAGGCTGCTATCGGTGAGGCTACCCCGAAGCTTAGTCTTTATGCCGGATGGAGTACTGGTTATTTTGATGCAAAGATGGAGGGTGTTGAGACAACTCCTTATCTTGATCAGTTAAAGAATAATAACAGCCAGTATGTACAGGCTTCCATTTCAATACCAATTTTTAACAGATGGTATAATGGACGAAATATTAATAGGGCAAGGCTAAATCTTGAAGATACACAACTGGAGCTTGAGCAGGAAAAGAATTCTCTGTACCAGCAAATTAATTCAGCATGCCTTGAACTGGAGGCGATTAATGATGAATATTTAGCTGCAAAGGATAATTTCGAATTTAGCACTCAGACTTTTAATGCTATAGAAAAGAAATTTCAACTAGGAATGGCAAATGCAACTGAATACTCAGAAGCCAGACGTCAGCGGTTCTCAGCTGAGGTAAATCTTCTGAAAGCCGAGCTTCAGTATGAATTAAAGAGCATGACAATAAATTTCTTCCTTACAGGAGAATGGACCAATTAATGATTAAAAATTAAAGATAAAAGATTGAAAATAGGGAAACGGATTTTAAACTCCGAACCTTTAACACCGAACTAATAATAAAATCATGGATAGAACAATAGAAAAGAAAAAGGGCTTAAAAAAGAAACATATTGGATATATCGTACTGGGAGTTTTCCTTGTGGTAATAATATATTCAGCATTTTTCACCAAGCACACATCGACCCTGAGAGTATTTAAAGACAGACTCGTTATTGAGGAAGTAAACTATGGGACCTTCGATGATTATACTACTGTAAATGGCCAGGTAGAACCAATAGCAACCGTATATATGGATGTCGAGGAAGGTGGCAGAGTAGAGGAAAAAATGATTGAAGAAGGTGCTATGGTAAGAAAGGGTGATGTTATCTTGCGTTTAAGCAACCCGGATCTGAGGATGCGCATACTGGACAGTGAAGCGCAACTGGCAGAAAAATCTAATTTCTTAAGAAATACGCGGGTGGCCATGGAACAGGAAAGGTTGCAGATTAAACGACAGATACTTACTCAGTCTTATGATCTTTCAAAACTGAAAAGGGAATATGAAAGAAATAAGGTGCTTTTCGATGAAGAACTTATTTCTGAGGAGGAATACCTAACTTCAAAGGAAAACTTTGAGCTGGCAGAACAATCTTATAGTCTGTATATTGAGCGTCAGAAATCTGATAGTTTATTCAGAAATATCCAGGTTCAGAATATGGAGGATGGACTTGATAATATGCACAGAAACCTGGAGATGGTAAGAATGAGGCAGGAGAACCTTGATGTAAAAGCCCCGGTGGATGGGCAGCTTGGTAGCCTTGAAGCAGAGATTGGTGAATCGATAGAGAGGGGACAAAGAATTGGGCAGGTAAACGTACTTACCTCATACAGGGTTACAGCAAGAATAGATGAGCATTATATCGATAGGGTAAAGACCGGCCTTCTTGCCCATTTTGAAAGAAACGGGAAGGAATATGAGCTTAAGGTCAGAAGGGTTTATCCCCAGGTAAGAGAAAATCGTTTTGAAATAGATATGGTATTTACAGGTGAAGTTCCGGATAATATCAGGACAGGACAGAGCTATCATATCGAACTCCAACTGGGGGCTTCACAGGAAGCAATAATAATAAGAAAGGGAGGCTTCTTTCAAACTACCGGCGGTCAATGGATTTTTGTAGTAGATGAGTCTGGTGACTTTGCCACCAGGAGAGATATCAGGCTGGGCGAACAGAACCCAATGTATTACGAAATTCTGGAGGGGCTGCAGCCAGGAGAAAAAGTTATCGTCTCTAATTATGACAGCTTTGGAAAAAATGAAAAGCTGGTGTTTAAATAGGCGAGGAGCTAA
>CAZWLP010000063.1:0-14061 GCA_964634565.1 uncultured Rikenellaceae bacterium
GAACTCTGGTATATGAAGCATTTAATTAAATCACCGATAGATGGCAGGGTAACATTTTCGAATTTCTGGGCCGAAAATCAACTTGTTCAGAATGGAGATATTGTTATGACAGTAGTGCCAGAGGGTGATAACCGAATAATTGGCAGGGTAGAGCTTTCAATGAGACGATCAGGAGAAGTTGAGCCGGGACAAAAAGTACTGATTAAACTGGGTGCTTATCCCTTCCTTGAGTATGGAATTATTGAAGGGATTGTGGAGTCAGTTTCCCGGGTAGCAACAGATGATAAATATATAGTTGATGTTAGTCTGCCGGAGGGAATGCTAACTAACTATGATAAAGAGCTGCAATTTAATCAGAATATGTCAGGAACAGCCGAGATTATTACCGAAGAAATGCGTCTTATAGAAAGAATTATATATCCATTCAGATATCTTATCGAAAAGAATAAAATGCTTAAAGGTAATTAACGGCGCTTTTCAACACAATCGGTGCATATTGAACTGGAAGTTCCAAATAATTTATTATTACGTGCAGAGTAGATCTTAAGTAACTTAAGCGCTTCTTTATTTGTTGTTAAACTAAAGCTGATCTGATCGCCTGGTTTTATCTGACCAAGTTCGGGCAGATCAGCGCTAACAATGTTTGCTATCTGTGGATAGCCTCCTGTTGTCTGACAGTCCATTCCCATAATAATAGGATTACCATCACCTGAAACCTGTATCGCTCCGGGATGTATGCCATAGGAGATAATTTGCTTATCAGTTTTGGGTATTATCTTTTTCCCTTCAAGTCGTAATCCCATTCTATCGCTATTGTTAGAAACAGTAAATTTTCCTTCCAGGAATTCTTCAATTGAATTTTGGTCGAATAAGTCGTAATCTACTCCTGGTAATACTTTTAAAACAATTTCTGCCCCATATTCCGGGATCAGTTCTGCAGCTAATGCCCTTTTCTTAAAGAGGTAAGGGATTCCAGGATAAAGAGGAATAATATCACCTTTTCGAAGTTCTCGTCCACGATATCCGCCAAGTTTTCCTTTAACATAAGTAGACAGGCTGTTTAGCTGAGGATCAATTCTGAATCCACCCGAAAAGCTAATATAGGATCTTGAACCACTTTTAAGTCTGGTTAATGCCAGGTGCATGCCTGATTTTGCCCTGTATGATTTCCAGTTTTGTATTTTTTTCCCGTTAAGAACAGGCGTCATGTTTGCACCGGTAACTGCAAAAATTGTGGAGGAGAGAAACTCGATCTCTAAACCGGGGAATATTGTTTCTATTACCGCTTCATTGCTGTTATTCCTGACTAACCAGTTAGAAAGGTGGAATGAATTGATATCCATAACTCCTGAGAGTGGTAATCCAAACTCCCGAAAACCAATTCTGCCACTATCCTGAATAGTGGAATGCATTCCAGGATTAATTATTCTTATTCCCTTCATAATTCAGTGTAATTTCAGGTATATAAGTTCCTTTTCTGACCGCTTCTCCGATATTAAAATAATCGCTCAGGGTAATAGCTTCGAAAACCACATAATCACCTGCTTTAAATAGAAATGGTTCTTCTGCATCTGGCTTAAATAATTCCAGAGGAGTTCTGCCAATAATCTGCCAGCCACCCGGTGATTCAATTGGATATATGCCACTCTGAAGGCCTGCGATGCCAACACTGCCAGCTTTTATTTTTAATCGTGGATCGGTCTTACGGGGAGTCTCCAGTTTCTTATCCAATCCTCCCAGATAAGGGAAACCAGGTGTAAATCCTATCATATATACAAGGTACTCAGGGCTGGTGTGTAATTTAATAACTTCTCCTGTGCTTAACCCGGATTGTAGGGCCACTATTTCTATATCCAGAGCAAATTCTTTTTTATAGCAAACCGGTATTCTGACTAATCTGCTGGTAATTTTAAAATTATCGGATAAAATTTTATTATACAGTTTTGTAACTTTATCCTTCAGGTTTTCAATTGATATACTTAAAGGGTCAAAATAGATAGTAAGACCTGTATAGGACGGAACCGATTCAATTATACCTCTTATTTTACTTTGAATGATAAGTTTATGGAGAGATACTATCTTTTGTGAGATATCAGGTTCTATATCTTCTGATATACTGCAAAGCAATGCTGAATCTCCTGAGGATATAAATCTTAGTTTGTTCAATATACTATTTTTTTGCCTCGATTTTAATACCATTGTTAATCAGGCTGTTATACAGGTGTTCTGCAAGTTCTAAGGCACTGTCATTGTCGCCGTGCAGACATACAGTTTCTGCAACAATATTTATTTTATTTCCATCAAGTGATATTACATATGATTCATTGATCATTGCTAGTGTCCTGTTTGAACAGGCTTCTTTATTAGTGATCATTGCTCCGGGATCGATCCTTGGCACAAGTGATCCGTCGTTCAGATATGCTCGGTCGGCAAAAACTTCGGAGCAGAAGGCCATATTTTCCTTTTTAGCTTCAATTTGAATATTCGAACCAAAGGGACCAAAAATTATTAATGCGGGATCTATCTCTTTTGTTGCGCAAACAATGGCCCTTGCAATTTCAGGATCCTTAGCGGCACTATTATAAAGCGCTCCGTGAGCTTTTACATGGGCCATGCTGGCTCCCTTTGAACTTACAATGGCATTTAAGGCTCCAATCTGGTAGAGCAATATAGTCTTTAGCTCATTATAAGATAAATTCATTTTATTTCTGCCAAAGCCACCAGGGTCCGGATATCCGGGATGAGCACCAATGGAAACGGCATTTTCAATACAAAGACTGACTGTATCACTCATAATCTGCGGTGATCCAGCATGCAGGCCGCATGCTATATTTGCCGAACTAACAAATTTTAGAATTTCCCTGTCGTTACCATAACCTTCACCAAGGTCTGCATTTAAGTCAATAAATTTCATTTTATAAAAATTATATCATCCCAAGAACGCTTATTATACTCTTTATTCCCAGAAGAAGTGCAATAAGAATAACAATTACTCCAAGAGTATTGGCTAATATGCCATTCTTCATTTTCCCCAATATTGCACTATTATTCATAACCTTCAGTAGAAAGACTGCGATAAATGGAAGAAGTATCCCATTGGCTATCTGTGCAACAAATATAGCGCTAACAGGCTTGAATCCAATTGCTGAAAATATTGTACCTGTTAATAGTACAACACCCCATATTAGTTTAAATTTACAAGATTTCATACCTGAGCTCCATCCCAGAATTTCAGAAGTTGCATAGGCTGCAGCAAGAGGTGCTGTTATAGCACTTGAAATACCGGCAGAAAGTAAGCCAAAAGAGAGAAAGAAGGAAGAAGCTCTGCCTAAAAGCGGACCCAGCTGATCGGCCATGTCGGCAGCTCCTGATATTGTTGCAGAAGTACCGTAGAAGGCAGATGCTGCAGTAATTACAACTGTCATTGATATTAATCCACCTGCTCCTATTGATATAATATTATCGGTTCTGACAGCTCCTATCATCGAAGAATCTTTCCATTTTTGTTTAACCAGTGATGCATGCAGAAAGAGGTTGTATGGAACCACTGTTGTGCCTATTAATCCAACAATTGTAAGTGTCGATCCCTCTGGAACTTGTGGAATAAAAACACCCTTTAACACAGCCTGGATATCTGGTTTTACCAGAATGGCAGTGCTTATAAATGTAATACTCATTATTATAACCAGGCTTATCAGACCCCTTTCTATTATTTTGTAACTTCCCGTGTACAAGAGAATAAATGCTATAATGCCAATAGCAGGTCCCCAGATATTTATTTCTCTGTTATAAATAGTAATATTCTCGATACCAGTCATAGTTGCCAGTCCCATTGCCCCTCCCAGAATATTACCTGTTTCATAAGCAGCATTGCCAAGGGCTATCGCAATAAGAACAAGAAGAGTTGAGATAATTTTGCCAGTCGGGGTTTTAAATTCTTTGCGTAGCGCTTCACCAAGTCCAATTTGTCCTGCCAGACCCAGTCGGGCAGACATTTCCTGAAGTACCATAGTTGCTATAATCGAAAAAAGCAGAGCCCAAAGCAGTGTATAGCCAAAGCCTGCACCTGCCAGAGTACAGGTGGTTACCGTACCAGGTCCTATAAATGCTGCAGCAACCAGGGCTGCGGGGCCAATATTTCTTGCTTTTTTGACGAAATTATTCAATCTGCAATTTTAAAATCCCTGTGATATTCGGTGCTTGAAATTTAATAACTAATTTTCTATTATTAAGCTCATATTTATACTTAATCGGTAACCATCAAAAGATGGGAGTTTCTTTAATCATTATAATCTTTGAGTTTTATAATAATTTCGATATTTTCGTAGCCGTTAATTGTGTCGGAATATGATTTTCATTATTCTGATAATGTGCTGAACTTAAAAGGATTGATTATGACTATCGAGAATCCGAACGACTCTGTTCAAGGTGAACAGCTCGATCCAACTGATGATGGAATCGATAATTTAGAAGAAAAAAAGAGCGCTAAGGCTGAAAAAAAGGATAAGGAAAAACCAGAATCCGATCAGGATGCCACAGCAAAACCGGAAACTAAATCAGACACTCAGGGTGAAGTAGAAGATACTTCTGAGCCTGAGCAGGAACAGGGTGAGTCTATTGAGCCTGCAGACCCGGTAGAGCAAGCTGAACCTATCAAGGCATCCGAACCAGTTGAAGATCTTCCTGATGTTGATTACTCTCAAAGGTCCAGAGCAGATCTTGTTGAGACTCTTGAATTGCTTATTGAAAACAGACCCCCAAATGAGATAAGGGATGATGTTGATAAAATTAAAGTTCTTTTCTATAAGAAATATAAGTCTGAAGTTGATGAGATAAAGGCAAAATTTATTTCAGATGGTGGAGCTGAGGAAGATTTTTTACCTCCTGATGATGAGCTGGAGAGTATAATTAAAAGACTTCTCGCAACTTACAGGGGCAAAAAGAACGAGCACAGCAAGCAATTCGAGATAGAAAAGCATGAGAATCTTAAGAAGAAATATGAAATTATCGATAAGATAAAAGACCTTGTTAACAGAGAAGAATCTATAAATAAAACTTTTCAGGAATTCAGGGATTTACAGAATGAGTGGTATTCTCTTGGAGCAGTACCTCAGAGTTCGCTTAAGAATCTCTGGGAAACATATAACCATAATGTAGAAATTTTTTACGACTACATTAAGATTAATAAGGAGCTTCGTGATCTTGATTTCAAAAAGAATTGTGAATTAAAGGTTTCTCTCTGTGAGAAAGCTGAGGAGCTTCTTAAAGATTCAAACCCGGTTGCCACATTCAGAACACTTCAGGCGTATCATCAGCGATGGAGGGAGATTGGTCCGGTACCGAGAGAAGAGAGAAATGCTTTGTGGGAAAGATTCAAAGAAGCCACTTCTAAAATTAATAAGAGGCATCACGAGTATTTCGAGGGACAAAAAGAAGAACAAAAAAAGAATCTTGAGCAGAAGACCTCTCTATGTGAGAAGATAGAGGAGATTAATCTTAATGTGCCAACGACCTTTAAGGAATGGGAGGCAAGGGCCAGGGAGGTAATCGAATTGCAAAAAGTATGGAGAACCATAGGATTTGCTCCAAAAAAATATAATACTTCAATTTATAACAGGTTCAGAGAAGCCTGTGATCATTTTTTCCAGGAGAAACGTAAGTTTTATTCTTCAAATAAGGAGGAACAGCTTAAAAACCTGCAACTTAAAACAGAACTTTGCGAAAAGGCTGAGGAACTGCAGAATAGTACTGATTGGAAAGAAACTACCGATATATATATTGCACTACAGAAACAATGGAAGGATATAGGTACCGTTCCACGGAAAAATTCCGATAAAATATGGAAGAGATTCAGAAAGGCCTGTGATGCATTCTTTGATGCTAAGTCTGATCATTTTTCAGATGTTGATAATTCTTACGAGGCTAACCTTAAACTTAAGGAAGATATTATCAAAAAACTTGAGGCATTCGATCCTGGTAATGATTTTGATAAAGCTGTTGAGGAACTAAAAAGCATCCAGGAAGAATGGAATAATATCGGATTTGTTCCTTTCAAGAAGAAGGATGAGATAACAAATAGTTACAGGTCAGCATTAAATAAGCAATTTGATAAGCTGAATATCGATGATGATCAGAAGGCTATCATTAAGTATAAGACCAAACTTGATAATCTTGCTGATAATTCTAATGCATCAAGGAAGATTCGTACTGAAAGAGAACGTTTTATTAACAGAATAAAACAGCTTGAAAGCGATATAGTGTTGTGGGAAAACAATATAGGTTTCTTTTCAAAATCCAGTAATGCCGAACCTATGATAAGGGAGGTTGAAAGCAATATTGAGGATGCGAAGAAAACTATTGTAATCCTTGAGGAAAAGGTTAGGATGATTGATCAGTCAGGCTTGGATGATTAAGTAAATTCTCGATTAATAATTAAAAACTTTTGTTTTGGCAGAAGTAAAGTATGTTTTTGTAACCGGAGGAGTAACCTCCTCTCTAGGTAAGGGTATTATTTCTTCCTCGCTGGCAAAATTATTGCAGGCAAGAGGCTATAAAGTAACAATCCAGAAGCTTGACCCATATATTAATGTAGACCCCGGAACTCTTAATCCTTATGAACACGGTGAATGTTATGTTACTATTGATGGTGCTGAGACGGATCTGGACCTTGGACACTATGAGAGATTTCTTAATTTACCAACCACACAGGCTAATAATGTTACTACGGGAAGAATCTATAAGTCTGTAATAGAGAAAGAAAGAAGGGGCGACTATCTGGGTAAAACAGTTCAGGTTATTCCTCATATTACTGATGAAATACAACGATGTATAAAAGAAGTTGTTAAAAAGGACGAATTCGACATTGTTATAACGGAAATAGGTGGTACTGTTGGTGATATTGAGTCATTGCCATATATTGAAGCCGTCAGACAGCTTAAGTGGGACCTTGGATCAAATAACTGCCTGGTTATTCATCTTACTCTAGTTCCATATCTCTCTGCATCGGGAGAACATAAAACCAAACCTACACAACACTCAGTTAAGGCTCTTCTTGAAGCAGGGGTTCAACCCGATATCCTTGTACTCAGAACAGAGATGGAACTATCCCAGGATGTAAAAGAAAAAGTTGCCCTTTTTTGTAACGTAGAAAAGGATGCTGTGGTGCAGTCTGTAGATGTTCCTACTATTTATGAGGTTCCTTTAAAGATGCGTGATGAGAATCTGGATGTAATAGTTCTGAAAAAGATGAAACTTGATCTTAGGGAGGAACCGGCTCTTATTAAGTGGAAGGAATTTTTACATAAGCATAAAAATCCACTTAGATCAGTGTCGATCGGACTGGTTGGGAAATATGTGGAACTGCCTGATGCATATAAGTCTATTGCAGAATCATTTATACATGCTGGCTCAGCGAATGAATGTAAGGTTAACCTGGAGTTAATACATTCGGAGGAAATAATAGAAGAGAATGTTACCGTTCAGCTCGAACATCTTGACGGCATCCTCGTTGCACCTGGTTTTGGTTCCAGGGGCATTGAAGGTAAAATACTGGCCGTAAAATATGCAAGGGAAAATAATATTCCATTTTTTGGTATCTGTCTGGGCATGCAGTGTGCTGTAATAGAGTTTGCCAGGAATGTATTGAATCTTGAAGGCGCTGATTCTGCTGAAATGAATGAAAATACCTTATATCCCGTTATCGATTTAATGGAAGAACAGAAGAAGATTACCAATAAGGGAGGCACCATGAGGCTGGGAGGATATAATTGTACTCTTAGCAAGGATTCACGGGTCTATAAAGCATATAATAGTACTGATGTAGTTGAAAGACACCGGCACAGATATGAATTTAATAATGAATTTACTCAGAGATTTATTGATGCAGGGATGATCCCTACCGGATATAACCCTGAATCAAACCTTGTTGAGATTATTGAGATTCCAAAACACAGATGGTTTGTTGGAGTACAGTTTCATCCTGAATATAGCAGTACGGTGATCAAGCCACATCCACTCTTCAAAGAATTTGTAAAGGCATGTTGCCGAGAGTAAAAAATAAGAAAGCTTATATAAATTAGAAATAAATGGACAGGAATACTATAACCGGACTGATACTGATATTCGCAATTTTTATTGGAGCCAGTCTATACAATAATCATAAAAGAGATAAGTCATTTGATTTAATTGTAGCCTCTGCAGATTCTCTTTATAATGCAGGAAATATCGATGAAGCCAGGCTGGAATACCTGAAAGCACTGCAATATAAACCTGGTGAACCAGTTATTGTGGAGAAGGTAAACACAATTAATCTAATGATTGCCCCTCAGCAGGTAAGCGATACTGCTATATCGGGCTCAGGTAATAAGGCAGATGATTTATCGCCGGAGAATAATGGAACTGTTAAGCCGTTGAAAACCGAACTTACTCCCGGATCCATTCAGGATTTGCCTGGCTCTGAGAACAGGGAGCTGTCATTTATTACACTGAAAAACAGCAAACTGGATCTTAAGATATCTAATAAGGGAGGCCGGGTTTACAGAGCTGAGTTGCTTGAGTATAAAACATATGATGGTAAGCCACTTATTCTTGTTGATGGTGATTCGACGGTATTTGGCTTTAAATTCTTTACGGTTAATAATAAACGTATCCAGACAACAGATCTTTTCTTTGATTTTGTTAATGACCCGGAGGTGATTGATGCAAGTAGTTCGCCGGGATCAGTTAAGCTGAGACTTCCGTTCGATGAGGATTCATATATTGAGTATATATATACACTGGAGCCTGACTCATATATGCTTAATTTTGATGTTTCTCTGGTTGGCATGAATGATAAGATTGCAACAAATATAAATCCACTGTCCTTCGATTGGAAAACCTATATTAAACAGCAGGAAAAAGGCCGGCAGAATGAGGATATGTATTCAAATATTAAATACAGACCCCTTGGTGATGATGTCGACGGTTTCAGAGACAGGTCGCAAAAAGATACAGATGTGGCAGATATTACCACAAGGCTTGAGTGGGTAGGTTTTAAAGACCAGTTTTTCTCAAGAGTTCTTATTAATGAAGATGCCTTTAGTAATGGTATTGTTGAGTATACTAAACTGCCTGAGGATAGCAAGTACACACGATACTGCACAGCGGAACTGGGAGTCCCGTTTAATCCCTCCACCCAGTCTGTATACAATCTAAAAATGTATATCGGCCCCAATCATTTTAAAACCCTGAAGTCGTATGGTTACGAATTACAGGAATTGGTAATGCTCGGAAGCAGTATTATCAGGTGGATAAATCAGTATGTAATTGTAAATATGTTTAACTGGCTTAATAAGTATTTTACTAATTATGGCCTGATTATACTGATCCTGACATTGATAATTAAATCTGTACTTTTCCCACTTACCTTTAAATCATATCAGTCACAGGCTAAGATGAAAGTCTTAAAGCCAATGATAGATGAAATCGGGAAAAAATTTCCAAAGAAGGAAGATGCCATGAAGAAGCAGCAGGCTACAATGGATCTTTATAAGAAGGCTGGTGTCAGTCCTATGGGAGGTTGCCTGCCAATGGCTCTGCAGATGCCTATCTTGTTTGCCATGTTCAGATTCTTCCCTGCATCAATTGAGCTTAGACAGGAATCATTTTTATGGGCAAAAGACCTTTCGACATATGATTCGATACTGAACCTTCCATTTACAATCCCAATGTATGGAGATCATGTTAGTCTTTTTACCTTATTAATGACGGCGTCGACAATAATCACAATGCGCATTAACAGTCCGCAATCAGGGCAGGATGGAGTGCCTGGCATGAAGGCAATGATGTATATGATGCCTGTAATGTTTATGTTAATTCTGAATAATTTTTCTTCTGGATTGACATATTATTACTTTCTTGCTAATATTATAACTTTTGGACAGAATATGATTGCTAAAAGGTTTATAGATGAAGAAGCTGTTCTTAGTAAACTTGAAGCAAATAAAAAGAAAGCGCCCAGTAAATCGAATTTTCAAAAACGACTGGAGGCAGCTGCAAAACAAAAGGGCTATAAATCCAAGAAATAGGAATTAGCTCTAAAAGTAGAAATATCACAATTTGCCGGTTGTGGTGTAGATTATTGCTAGAAAGCAGTGTTTAACACTGTTTAACATTAATAATTACCGTCATGTCTAAGAAGGTTAGGATAAAGGATATTGCCGAAAGGCTAGGCCTTTCAAGTACTTTGGTATCATTAGTGCTTAATAATAAAGCTAACCAGCAGGGTATTAAAACACAAACCCAGGAGAAAGTTATTGCTATGGCACATTCTATGGGTTATTTTGAGGCCGGTGACTCCTTGTATAAACCTGACTCACATGTCTTAAGCCCTGGTATAGTTGGCATGATAGTATCATCTCTTAAGGACCCTTTTATAATCGAAATGTCAGAGCACCTGAGAAGAGCATTTGCCAGTATAGGTTTTGGATTTTCAATACTTACTCTCGATAATGACGATGCAAGATATAGTAAAATAGTTAGCAGTATTAAACGAATGTTTAGTGCAGTTGTACTAACAGGCGATTCTGCTGACGAAGAGATAGTAAGATCTCTGAAAGCATCCAGTTTCCCTTTTCTTATTCTTGAGAAAGCTGATGTTAACCTTAGATCTAATGAAGTTGTTTCCGACTACAGGGCAGGAGCAATTAAGCTTATTATGCACCTGTCTGACTTAGGCTATAAGAAATATACAGTTATTCGCACATCGTCAAAATCCTTATACCTCGATGATAAATTAAAGGCTGTCAAGGCAGGTCTTATAGAATATGTAGATGAATCGTCTTATAATGAATGCAGACTTGAAGTAGATATTACTAATAGTATTAACGATGATGACTTGATTCCATTCCTTAATAGTCCTCTTCGTACAGAAGTGTTTATTGTTTCTGAAGCAGTGCTGGTGTATCCGGTTTTACAGTGTCTGGAGCAACTAAAAGTAAGAATCCCTGGCGATATAGCTCTGGTTTCTCTTGAAGGTGGCCCCGCATTTAATCTGCTTTCAACGCCGCTTACATATCTTAATAGAGATATACCCAGTATGGCATCAAAAGTTGTTTCCATGCTATGGTCTGAGATTAAGAACAGGGGTAAAAGTAAATATAAAAGAACCGCCAGCCTGACACCAGATCTGGTAATTGGAAGGTCGTGCGGTAAATTATAATATATAATGATTAATAAGATTATCTCAAGGTTTATTTATCTGGCGATTACCCTTGTTATCTTAACTTCATGTAATAATAATAGGCTAATCAGAGATAAATATTTACGTTCTGATATTGAGTCCCGATTTGATCAGGTGAGTAAATTTGCTAATAAGCGATCGGCAGAGTTATTTCAGATATTCTCCGATTTAAAACTTACAGGGGCAGAAGTTGATGGATTGAAATATTACTTGGCATCAATGCCCTTAAGCGATCTGGCAGATTACAACTCTTATTTCTACCTCGAAAATATCAGAAAATCTATTGATGCAAAAAAACATTTTTCGTGGTCAGCCGATATCCCCGATCATATTTTTCTTCAGTATGTTCTTCCAATACGCGTAAATAACGAGAACCTTGATTCATTCAGAATAAAGTATTATGATGAACTTGCTGCCAGGGTAAGGGGTTTTAATGATATCGAAAAGGCCGCTCTTGAAATAAATCACTGGTGTCATGAAAAAGTTAGCTACCAGGGTGCCGACATAAGAACTTCTGCTCCAATGGCAACAATTATGTCAACTCGTGGCCGCTGTGGCGAAGAATCAACACTTGCCGTTGCTGCTCTTCGTAGTGTTGGAATTCCTGCCAGACAGGTATATGTTCCCCGGTGGGCTCATAGTGATGATAACCATGCATGGGTTGAAATATGGGTAAATGGTAAATGGAAATATATGGGAGCCTGTGAACCTGAACCAGTGCTTAACCGAGGATGGTTTACTGAAGCAGCTTCCAGAGCAATGTTAATTCATACTAAGTCGTTCGGAAAGTATTATGGGAAGGAAGATCTGGTCAGAAGATATGAATATTATGCTGAGATTAACAACCTGGCGATGTATGCAGATGTCAGTAAATTGACAGTCAGGGCTATAGATAGTTGTGGTGAACCGGTAGCCGGTGCCGATGTTAAATTTGGACTGTATAATTATTCTGAGTTTTATCCCATAGCTGAGACTATAACTGATTCTGCCGGCTATACCTCCTTTGTAAGCGGATTAGGCAATTTACTGGTATGGTGCTCTAAAAACGAGAATTATGGTTTTAAGCTTGTATCTGTTTCTGAAACCGATTCTCTGGAGATAATTACCGAAAAGGGAATCACAGATGGTACTACCTTTAAATTTAACCTGAGAGCTCCGGCGCCTACAAGGAATAACCCTCCTGTCAGTGCTGAGCAAATTAGAGAGAATGCACTAAGACTTAAAAACGAGGATGGTATCCGCGAGAGATATAAGTCTTTATGGATAGATTCGGCAGGCATAATCGAATTTGCTGACAGATCAGGATATAAATTTTGCGAGATTAGCTCGCCGATTAAGAGAAGCATGGGAAACTATCGTGCTATTGTTAATTTTCTGGATCAAATAGATATTAATAAGAAGGGTGATGCTCTTGTAATGCTTAATATGATTGCAGATAAAGACTTAAGAGATACGCCATATCCTATACTGATTGATCACCTTAAGAATGCAAGGAATTTTTATTTTGAGACCTATACGGAAGAGATATTTAACAACTATATATTAAATCCCCGGATTGCAAATGAGATAATTACGCCCTGGAGAGCTTATTTACAGAATTATCACGATTATAATACTATATTGGAATTCAGAAATAATCCATCTGATATTGTTAGGTGGATTGATAAGAATGTATCTATAGCCGAGGAAAGGAATTATTATAAAGTTCCTATATCGCCCCGGGGCAGTATAGAACTGGCCTATAGTGATTATCATTCGAGACGAATTTTATTTGTAGCACTTTGCAGGAGCTACGGAATACCAGCTCGTCTGGAAGAAGGTACAGATCTTGCTCAATATTATCAGATGGGTGAATGGAGAAATATTAAATTTGCTGATGAACCTGAAGATGATACTGAGTATGCTGAGCTTACCTTAAGAGAATCAGGCGAAATTGAAAGCGCTGAATACTATACTAATTTTACTCTGGCATATGTGCTTGACGGGGCTTATAAAACATTAGACTATACTTATGGTAAGAAAATTAATGACTTTGATTGGCCTTTGAAGTTAAGGCCCGGGTCATATATGCTTGTAAGCGGTAACAGGCTTAACTCAAATGAGGTCTTGTCAGAGATAGTATTCTTTGAATTAGCAGAAAATGAATCCAGGGAAATAGAATTCTCGATTAGGAAGAGGGAACAGGCAGGTAGGGTTCTTCAAAATATTAGTCCTGAGACAAATATTTTTGTCGATGATAAATATATATCACTTTATGATACTAATGGTAAAGGCACTGTCATTGCCTGGATAAATCATGAAAAGGAACCTACAAAACACCTGTTGCGTGAGCTTGCAGAAAAATCAGAGCAATTCATGGATTGGGGAGGAAAAATGATTCTTATATCAGATTCAACCTTACTTACACCTTCCTTTAAACCTGATAGTGATAGCAATCTTCAAAAAATTTGCTCCTTTGGTTTTGATTCAAATTACAGGGTATTGAATAATCTTTTTCCGGAGATTGACCCAAATAATATTTCTTTGCCAGTGCTTATCTTCGTAAACACTGAAAATGAGATAATTTACAAGTCTGAAGGATATCAGATTGGCCTGAGTGATCAGCTCATTGCACTGATAAACACACAGAAAAAATAATTTCAATACTGAAATAATAGTATTATCTATTATATTTGTATCGATCAGGTATCGATTTGTTTTCAACATTATCGATAAGAGGGAATACGGTTTGAATCCGTAACAGTACCCGCTGCTGTGAAGCCCGTTTGCATTTTGCAAGAATGATCCGGAGCACTTTAGCCACTGTCAATTTTCGATGGGAAGGCGCACCGGATTGGGATAAG
>CAZWLP010000064.1:0-13922 GCA_964634565.1 uncultured Rikenellaceae bacterium
GAAGTAAAAAATAAATAAAATAGATCGTTATGGAAGAAAAAACCAGAAATTCAGGCCAGGGACTTGGTGTGGCAGCACTTGTACTTGGAGTAATCAGTTTTATTGTGGCACTTATACCCTGCGTGGGCTTATTTGCATTTTTTACTGCTATAGTTGCCATTGTTCTAGGAGCAATTGGATTATCGCAGGCATCAAGGAGTAACAGTCCGAAGGGTTTAATGTTCGGAGGTCTTATTCTTGGCGTTGTTGCCCTGTTTATCGCTATTGCGCAACTTGTGTTTTTCTCGAGTTTTGCAGATAAAGCTCCTGATTTTGAGGAAAGGTTTGAAGATGTAATCAAGGGTATTCAGAGAGATGTGATTGATGAACTGGATGACGGCAGCTTTAGTATTACTATTGATGACGGTGAGGATAAGATTGAGATCAATTCTACAATAAAGAAGGAACTGAGAGAAACTCTCGATGAACTTGAAGATATTGGCGGCGATATAAAGAAAGATACCGAGAATACAAAGATTGATATAAAGATTAAGGTCGACACCTCTGGTGGCGAATAAGGGCTGTGTCAGGATTTCCAAAAGGAGCTGCTGGCTCTTATAAACTGATAAATTATATTTTTGCCGGAATAATAGTACTTATATTTATTTATTCCGGCATTTTTTCTCCAGTAAGTAATAATTATCCTGTAAGTTGCGTTCATGAGCAGCTAAGTGGTTTAAGTTGTCCATCGTGCGGTATGTCGCACAGTTTTTCCTATTTAATACGACTGGATATAAATGAGGCGGTAAGATGGAATAAATACGGACCAAGGGTATTTTTATTCTTTCTGTTCCAGCTTATACTACGGCTTTCCAATATTATAATTATTAATCGTAAGCCTCAGCTTATAAGATTTGTTAGCCTAACAGACATTGCTCTGACAGTTATATCAGTCGGATTAGGTTTCTGGCAGTTTGCAGTATATTATATAAGCCTGTTCAGTGCCTGAGACAATGCCCGGAGTCAGGACTTAAGTATTTCATCAACAGTTTTATAGATAAGGTCGGTTTCGTAACCCCTCGACTGGGCAAAGCGCATTAGTTTTGCCCTGAGATCGTACTGGTTTTTCGCTTTCAGCGATTTTTTTTTGCTTATAATATCATCTTTTAATGTTTGCCTGTAGATCGCGGGCGGAATAGAATCAACAGCTTTATCAATAAGGATATCGTCGATACCTTTTGACCTTAGCATGGCTCTTATCTTTACCTTACCCCACCTGTTGAATTTATGCTTATCCAGCACATAACTTTTAGAATATCTCGATTCATCAATAAAATTGTTTTCCTTCAGCCAGTCTATTATTTTCTCCTGTTTTTCATTATCGCTTAGTCCCCATCTCGATAGACTTTGCCTGATGTCGGATATCGTTTTTTCAGATTTACTGCATATGGCCATTGCCCTGGCAAGAGCTTCTTTATAAGTTATATCCATTTTATTTATCTGCCTTTAGAATTCTGTCCCTGCTATTCAGGTCTTTAATTACTTTGATATTCTTAAATCCGATACTTGAAATAAGTTTCCCTGTCTCATTCCCGAGGGCTTCGTTAATTTCGAAATACACCGAGCCTCCTGGTTTAAGCAGTTTAATGGCCGATTTCCCAAGAGCCCTGTGGTATTTCAGTGGATCTGAATCTGGTACAAACAGTGCCGAATGAGGCTCATAATTAAGTACATTTTTGTGCATCTTTTCCTTTTCAGAGACTCTTACATAGGGGGGGTTACTTACTACCAGGTCGAAAAGACCTTCTCCCTTAATATTAGTCTCAAGAATATTATCATATGCAAAATTGATTTTGCAATTATGTAGCTCACAATTTTCTCTGGCTATCAGCAGTGCGTCTTTAGAAATATCGGTAGCAAATATTTCAGGATTATTTAGATTTATGCAGAGGGAAATAGCTATTGCGCCACTTCCTGTTCCTATATCTAATATTCTTAATCCTGATTTATTATTTTCCCTAATAATCAGGTTAACCAGTTCTTCTGTTTCCTGCCTTGGTATAAGGGTATGTTCGTTAACTTTGAGTTTTATTCCGAAGAATTCTGTGTGACCGAGAATATATTGTATTGGTCTGTTATCTTTTAGCTGGATACATATTTTATTAATTTTATCCCATGTAATGTTGCTTAATTCTCTTTCGGGGTCGGTCAGAAGTTCGGTGGTCGAAAGACCGGTAGTCTCGAGCAGGATAATTTTTGTAAGTGCTCCTACTTCTTCCCGGGGATAAATTGAAGATAATTTATCAGAAATATGCTTTCTGGCTGATTTAATGCTATTTTTTATCATGATCTATGGATCAAAATTATAATTTTATGCAGAGATGAGAAGAGATAATGATATCAAATTTATGAAAAGAGCATTGGAACTGGCTTCCAATGCTGAAGGAAGTACTCGTCCGAATCCAATGGTTGGGGCGGTAATTGTTCATAATAATAGCATTATAGGGGAGGGATATCATGTAAAGGCAGGAGAGGATCATGCAGAAGTAATCGCGATAAATTCAGCACCGCCGCATTTGCTTAAAGACTCGACTATCTATGTTAGCCTCGAACCCTGTTCGCACTTTGGCAGGACTCCTCCCTGTGCAAATATGATTGTTGAGAAGGGTATCAGGAGAGTTGTAATAGGGGCAAGGGATACAAGCAGCAAGGTTTCCGGAAGGGGTATCGAAATACTCAGGAAGGGTGGATGTGATGTTGAGCTTGGCATACTTGAAGATAAGTGCAGGGATCTTAACAGGAGGTTTTTTACTTTTCATGAGAAAGGGAGGCCATATATAGTGTTAAAGTGGGCTGAATCAAAAGATGGCTTTCTTGATCGCGACTGCGAACGTCCGGACTTAAGTGGTCCGAACTGGATTACAGGGGCAGATGAAAAAGTACTCGTCCATAAATGGAGAACTCAGGAGCATTCTATACTGGTAGGAAAGAAAACTCTTATTAAGGATAATCCTTTGCTTACAGCAAGGCTCTGGAAGGGTATTAATCCTTTAAGAATCGTTATCAGTAATTCGGGGGCTCTGCCTGATAATCTTAATGTATTGAGCGATAATATACCGCTGCTTCTTTTTTCAACAGAAAAAATTAAGCTTAAAGGCAATAAGGAGTGTATTTTAATCAGGAATACTGAAAGAGCAATAGAGGAGATTCTGAGTGAACTTGTAAAAAGGGAAATACAATCGGTGCTGGTGGAAGGCGGAGCTTCAGTATTAGCACAGTTTATTAATAAGAATTTGTGGGATGAAGCAAGGATTTTTAAAGGCAGGGATGAGTTTGGTTCTGGGATTAAAGTCCCTGATATTCAGGGTCAAAAAACCGGGGAGCATCTTTTTAAAACCAGTAGACTTATCTACTTAAAAAACAGACTCATCATATGAATAAGTATTTTAATCAAAAAGTTGTAACTTTGGTTGAGTACTGAGCGTAAACCATTATTGGAAACCGGCCTTTAAGCTGAGCATTGAAATGCTCCGACGATTGTTATTTGCAGGATTATATTAAGAAATGAAAACACCTATACCATATACCATGAGAAAGATATTTAGTATAATGCTGGTTTGTTTGATATCACTATCAGCATATAGCCAGTCAATCAAAAAGACGCTGAAAGCAGGAGATGCATTTATGGAAAGCGGAAGATATGAAGATGCCGTAGTTCAGTTTACAAGTGCTATTCAGATGAACCCAACTGACATTGAGGGATATATTGCAAGAGGTAAGGCATATGAAAAGCTTGATAAATTTCAGGAGTCATATGATGATTACGAAAAAGCAAGAGTATTTGAGCCTAAAAATGTTGATGTGCTGTATCTGCTTGGCAGGGTATGTAATAAGATGGGTAATTACGATATAGCCCTGAAGCAATTGAATTACGCATCAAAGATTGCCAAGAGAGAGGGAAAGATTTATCCGGAAAAGGTAAAAACCCTTATTGCCCTCGAAAGATACGACAGGGCCTTGCAGGTATCTGATACGGCCTTAAAAATCAAACAGGATGAGCTGAATTATTACCAGTATGGACTTGCTTTTGAGAGACTGATGAATTACAGGAGGGCAAAAGAGGAATATGATAGATCAATCTCTAAGAATAAAAAGTATGTTCCGGCAAGGGTTGCTCTGGCTAAATTGCTTATAAGAGATGGCAATCTTGATGAGGCGATGGAGCACTGTACCTATATGATCGAGGATGATGACAGGAATACTGAAGCCTATAAGGTAAGAAGCATGATATATAAGGAGCAACTGGACTATCCCAATGCTATAAATGATATATCAAGGAATATATTGATTGAGCCTGATAATCCGGATAACTATTCAATCAGGGGAGTTTATTACCAGGAGTTTAATCAGCACGCGAATGCTGTTAATGATTTTACAAAGGCCATAAGCCTTAATAAGTCAAACCCGGAGTATTATTTTAAAAGGGCCAGTTCTTATGAGCAGTTGATGGATTTTGGGAAAGCACAGGCGGATTATAAGCAAATTACTGAACTTTCAGAGTTCGATATGAAAGCCAGGCAGATGCTGGCAGAAGCAAAAGACAGGCTTTATGAAATAAACAGGGAATCTGAGGCACCCGTAATTGAAGTTAGTAACCTTGATATTAGAGGAGATAAAGTGGATATTGGCGGAGATGCAGAAAAGATAATTATCTCAGGGAGTGTCAGAGAAAAGAGTCCTCTGAAATCACTAATAATAAATGGAAATGAATCTATATTTGAGAAGGGTTCAGATGGAGTATACGAGTTTCTTACCAATGTTGACATTGAAGATATGGATACTCTTAAAATAGAGGCTTGCGACGATTATGATAATATGACCAGTCTTGTATATAAGATTAACAGGACAGAGACCACACCACCAAATGTGGTAATTATTGCTCCCTATGCATCTGATGACGGACAGATCTACCTTGAAAGCAACGACAGGGAATTATTTATCCAGGGCAAGATAACAGATGAGAGTATTATAAAGTCAATATTTATTGAAGGAGTAACTGCCAGTTATGCAGTTAACGATCTTAACCCGGGTTTTACAGCAAAGATAGATGTGCTGAATAAGAATAAGATTACCGTTGTGGCTGAGGATGCCTATGGTAACAGGCAGGAGACAGAGTTCAGACTAAATCGCGAAGGAGCTGCTATAAGTGCCAGTAACCCTATGGGTAAAACATGGGTTGTTTTTGTTGAAAATTCAAACTACGCTTCATTTGCCAGCCTCGACGGACCGGTAAAGGATGTAAACCTGATGAAGGGCGCACTTGCCAATTATCAGATTCATAATATTATTCATAAGAAGGACCTTACAAAAGAGCAAATGGAAAAATTCTTTTCTATTGAGCTAAGGGATATGGTAAGGACAAACCAGGTTAAGTCATTACTTATATGGTATTCCGGTCATGGAAAGTTTGTAAATGATGTAGGTTACTGGATCCCGGTGGATGCAAGCAGGGATGATGAGTTTACTTATTTTAATATTAACACTCTCAGGGCTGCAATGGAACCATATGTAAACTACCTTACTCATACTCTCGTGGTTACTGATGCATGCGAGTCGGGCCCGAGTTTTTATACTGCGATGAGATCGGCTCCCACTGTAAGGAGTTGTGATGATTATACAGCTACTCAGTTTAAATCATCTCAGGTATTTATGTCGGCTGGACGCGAGCTTGCCTCAGATGATTCACAATTTACCAGAACATTTGCTACTACTCTTCAGGGAAATCCAAATTCATGTGTTCCGATTGAAGAAATAGTTTCACAGGTTACACTTGCCGTAACCAATAATAATCAGCAGAAACCAAAATTTGGTAAGATCGCTGGATTAATAGATGAAAACGGAACATTTTTCTTTATAGCCAAATAGACAGTAATGTTAGTAGATCATATTGAAACTCGTAAGAGGATCACCGGGATTATATCCCTGGTGGTCCTTATTTTTTTTAGTAGTGTATTAAAGCTTGATGCCCAGAGTTATCCTTTTTATAAGTACAGTGTTCAGGAAGGATTAAGTTCATCAAAAGTATATAAGATTATACAGGACAGAAATGATTATATATGGCTTGGCACTGAGAGCGGACTTACCAGATTTGATGGACTGGTAATGGAGAACTACTCAATGCAGGATGGATTAGCTCAGGGAGGAGTGCCAAGCATATATGAGGATAGGAGCGGCCTTATCTGGCTTGGTCATCATGACGGCTCATTATCGCTCTATGATGGAGAGACTTTTCGGGAAATAAATATCGAAATGTTTGATATCTCAAGTGATATTACCAGTATACAGGAATATGATGGTAAGATCTGGATCACAACATTTTTGAACGGAGCCATTTCTTTTTCTTATAACAAGGATGATTATACAGTTACCGACTTTAAGCAGTACAGGGGCGCTGAGGGTTTAAGTGATCAGGTCGTTTCCTCGTATATTGATTCTATTGGAGATCTTTATTGTCTGGCCGACCTGGCAATAATGAAATTTAACAGGGATGAAGATAAGTTTGAGACATACAGGCCCGAGGGTTTGTCGAACTATGCTATTACAACTGTTATGTATGATGATAGCCATGGTTACAGGTGGTTTGGTAAATACAATGATGGTCTTTACAGGATGAATAAGAAGACCGGAAAGATTGATTGGTATGATATAAAGCGAGGACTGGGAAGCAACTGGATTAGTTATATTACGGAAGATTCCAGGGGAAGGGTATGGGTAGTAAATTACGGTGTGGGAATTTCTGTTTTTACCGGCGACGAAATTAAGTACTACAGCACTGAAAATGGTCTTGAGGCAACAGAGATAACATGCCTTCTGGAAGACCGGGAAGGTAATATGCTGATTGCTTCCAGACAGAATGGTTTAGTGATATTTAAGGGAGATCATTTTGTTAATTATAATTCGGACCGTCTTTTTAAGAATAAGAATATTAATGCTATTAACGAAGATAAATTCTCAAGGTTCTGGTTTGGGAATATGGATGGGGTAACAATATATGATCCCGACAGCAGGCTCTCATGGTCGTATAATTATGAGGATGACGGTCTTGCAGGGGATGTTACAGCAATCGAAAATGATCTTGACGGTAATATATGGCTGGGTACAAATGGTGGTGGAATTTATAAGTACAGGTTTTCACAAAATAAGTTTGCGCGTGAAGACCAGGTAAATGAGATATTATATGAAGATCTGAGAATAAACGATATCGCTGTCGATAGTGAGAATAATCTGTGGATAGGAACAAATTATGGGGTTGGGATATGGAGCACACATATTGAAGAAGGCTTTGTTTATACCCAGTCTCAAGGACTGTCTGGTAATGAGATAACTTCTCTGTTTGTTGATAGTGATGGTTATGTGTGGGTTGGGACAAGAATACGTAACGGACTTTCAAGATATAATCCCTCTGCCGGGACATTCAGTATTATTGATATACCCAACGACCTTTCTCCGAAAACCATTACTCAGACCGGGGATGGCCTTATATGGATAGGCACAACTTATGGAGTTATGGCTATTGAAGGGGATACAGTGGTTAAACATATTACTGAACAGGATGGATTGTTATCAAATGATATTAAGTTGTTACAGCCTGACGGGAAGGGTAACTTATATATCGGAACAAATACCGGACTTAATAGTTATAACCTCAAATCCGGCAAGATTTATTCTTATACATCAAAGAATGGCTTTACCGGTATTCAGACAAATTCCAATGCCTCTATAATGGATATGTCAGGAAACCTGTGGTTTGGTACCGTAAACGGAGTTACCAAGCTGATTCCTGACCTGGTTCCTGAAGTAAATAGAGAACCTCTTACTCACATAAAGGGATTGACGGTTAATCTCGAGCCTCGTTCAATGATTGATGGAATGAAGCTTTCATATAAGGAGAAGTCTCTTGTTTTTGATTATTACAGTATCTGCCTAACCAATCCTGAAGTTGTCAGGTATAAGGTAATGCTTGAGGGAGCGGAGCCCGACTGGAGTCCGGAGACTGAAATTACCAGGGCAACTTATCCGTCTCTTTCGCCTGGACGCTACACCTTTAAAGTAAAGGCTGTTAACAGCAGTGGTGTATGGAACACTGAGCCGGAGACTTTTTCATTTATTATTAAACCGCCTTTTTATTTCAGTCCGCTATTTATTCTGAGTATGGCTGTTTTATTAATTATTGGAATATGGGTATTTATTAAGGTAAGAGAAAGAAACCTGATTATTGAGAAGCAGATTCTGGAGGATAAAGTGGAAGAGAGAACGGCAGAGGTGGTTGAGAAAAGTAAGGTTATTGAAGAGAAGAACCGCGATATTACTGCCAGCATAAGATACGCAGAGAGGATACAGATGGCCATGCTGCCCCCTGAAGATGGTTTTGAGGACACCTTTGTTCTTTTTATGCCAAAAGATATTGTAAGTGGCGATTTTTACTGGATGTATGATAACGGTGATGTCCAGTTTCTGGCTGCGGTCGACTGTACAGGTCATGGTGTGCCCGGAGCTTTTATGTCGATTATAGGGTCTAATTCATTAACCAAGATTGTAAGGGAGTATGGTATTCTACGGCCGTCGGCAATACTGGATCAGTTAAATATGGAAGTTACCAAGTCGCTGGTTCAGAGAGGAGAAACTGTTATTAACGACGGGATGGACCTGGCATTGATATCATTTGACAAAAAGAATAAGAAAGTTGAATTTGCAGGAGCGTATAATCCACTTGTAATTGTAAGAGATGGAGAGCATATTACAGTTAAAGCCGATCGTTTTCCTATTGGTATGTCGTATGCCGGGAAAAGAAAATTCACAAATAATGAAGTTGAGGTAAAGAGCGGTGATATGCTGTATATGTTTTCTGATGGATATGCAGATCAGTTTGGAGGACCCGATACCAAGAAGTTTAAAGTGCTGAATTTAAAGAATGAATTCCTGAAAATAAATACCCTGCCTGTAGAGGCGCAGAAGGACCATCTTTTAAAGATAATTCAGGATTGGATGGGAGATTGTCAGCAGCAGATAGATGATATATTAGTAATAGGAACAAGGGTTCCTTAAGGGGGAGTGGTTCGGAGTTATATTATATACGTGCTATCTTTACATAGTCGGTATCCCAGTCGTTATAGGAGCTTATATATAAGAGTGCTTCTTCCGGTGTGTCGGCTACATACCATATATTCTTATGCTCTTTTCTCATAAAGCTTTGGTCTGCCAGTTCGTCAAAATAATTCAGGAGACTGTTATAGAAACCAGAAGTATTTAGAATAACTATCGGACCTTTATAGAGTCCTAATTGTTTAAGGGTTATGGCTTCAGTTAGCTCCTCAAGCGTTCCCACACCTCCCGGAAGGGCGATTACTGCATCTGAAATCTCGAATATTTTCTTTTTGCGGCTGTTCATATCGGGAGTCACAAGGGTTTCGTCGATATTATTATGCCCCCAGCCATTTTCGACCATAAATCCGGGGATCACACCTGTAACTCTGGCTCCATGTTCCATGGCCTTATCAGCCAGTGCCCCCATAAGTCCTATTCCACCACCACCAAATACTACTTCGTGGCCATTGTCTGCTATTAATTTCCCCAGTTTTTTGGCCACAGAAAAGAATTCTGAAGGTATCTTGCTGCTTGAGGCTGCGAAGACCGATATTTTCATATTTTTTATTAAAAAGGCCGCCCATCTGGGACGGCCCGGTAAAAAAATTAATATTATCTCTAGATCAGGGCATTTAGTTTTGAGGCGAAGTTTTCTTTTGGTACAGCGCCAACCTGCTTATCAGCAACTTCTCCATTTTTAAAGAATAGTACTGTAGGAATATTTCTAATTCCAAACTTTGCTGCTACTGCCGGGCTGCTGTCTACATCACACTTTACAACAACAGCTTTCCCCTCATACTCTGTTGCAATTTCTTCAACAAATGGTGCTATCATTCTGCAGGGTCCGCACCATTCTGCCCAGAAGTCAACCATTACGGGTTTATCTGACTTAAGGACTAGCTCGTCAAAGTTGTTGTCGTCAACATGTATTGCCATGATTAATTGAGTTTTATAGTTAAAAATACGGGTTAATTTTCTGCTTCAAATATACTAATTTACTTTATATTCAATACCCGGGAAGGCCTTAATAAAGTTAATAAAGTTGTTGTTTACATCTACTCTTACCGATCTTGAAAACATAGGAAGGCTGATTTTATTTACCGGGTCAACAATTATAAATTTAAGCTCGGTTTTTCCCTTATGTTCTGACGTAAGGGTTTTCAGCTCGTCAACCATTTTGTTATTAATTGATGTTACAGGAATTATCAGACTCAGGGATTTTATCAACTCTTCTCTGACAGATGTGAGAAGGCTGATAGTAGTTATTTTAACTTCAATTTCATCTTCTTTATATGGTCGTTTCTGCACTTTTGCTTTAACAAGGACGAAATATCCCGGTGTAAAATATTTACTTTGTTCAACATAATCCTTATCGAAGAGCATAAACCTGTAGGAGTCGGTATAATCCTGTATTGTAATTGATCCATAGGGTTTTCCATTCCTGCTTGTACCGGCCCTGGCTTCAGTAACCATTCCTGCGAGTATCACTTCCTTGCCAAGAAATTGTTTCAGGTCGTGCAGATCGCTGAGATTTACATTGCAGAACGACTCGATCTCCAGCCTGTAGTCATCCAGAGGGTGGGCTGACAGAAAAATTCCTATTACATCTTTTTCCTTGTTCAGTTTCTCGAGTTTTGGCCATTCTTTGACTTCGGGAGCAGGAGGTCTTACTATTTCAAAGCCTTCAGCTTCGCCAAACAATGATTGTTGCGTTGTCCCGCTATCGTTTTTAACCCTGTTGCCGTATTTAATAAGTATTTCGATAAATGATTCACCCTTTTCATTTTCGGCGAAGAACTGGGCCCGGTTCATTCCTTCAAAAAGGTCGAATGCTCCACTCAGGGCCATAGCTTCGAGACTCTTTTTATTTAATGAATTCAGATTTACCCTTTCAACGAAATCATATATTGAGACAAAGGGGCCATTATTATTTCTTTCTTTTATCAGCTCCTTAATAGCTCCCTTGCCAACACCTTTAATGGCTCCCATTCCAAATCTGACATTACCTTCAGGGTTAACGGTGAATTTTACATAACTCTCGTTAACATCCGGTCCGAGCACTTTCATTCCCATCCTTCTGGTTTCGTCCATAAAGGTGGTTATCTTCTTAATATCATTAATATTTCTGCTAAGCACAGCAGCCATAAACTGGGCAGGGTAGTGCGCTTTTAGCCAGGCTGTCTGGTAGGAGATATAGGCATAACAGGTTGAGTGAGATTTATTGAAGGCATATTGTGCAAATGCTTCCCAGTCAAGCCATATCTTTTCGACAGTCTTTTCCCTGTGACCTCTTTCTCTGCAACCTTCGAAGAACTGGACCTTCATCTTATCCATTATGTCCTTTTTCTTTTTACCCATTGCTTTGCGAAGAGAATCTGCCTGACCTCTTGTAAATCCTGCCAGCTCCTGCGACAGTACCATTACCTGTTCCTGGTAGACTGTTATCCCATATGTGTCTTTCAGGTGTTTCTCCATTGCCGGCAGGGGATAGTCGATTTCTTCCAGACCGTGTTTTCGCTTAATAAATTTGGGTATATATTCCATTGGGCCCGGCCGGTAGAGAGCATTCATCGCAATCAGGTCTTCAAACCTGTTTGGTTTAAGTTCGCGCAGATGCTTTTTCATACCCTCCGATTCGAACTGGAACAGACCGGTAGTTTCCCCCTTGCTGTATAATTCGAATGTTAGTTCATCATCGAGTGGAATACTATCTATTTGTATTTCATCGCCGGTTGAATATTTAATATTCTCTATGGTATCCTTAATAATGGAAAGAGTTTTAAGACCGAGGAAGTCCATTTTAAGAAGACCGACCGATTCTACATGATTGCCATCAAACTGTGTTACAAACAGATCGGTGTCTTTTGCTGTACTGATTGGAATATGCTGATCGAGGGGATCGCGCCCAATAATTATCCCACAGGCATGTACTCCTGTTTGCCTTACAGAGCCTTCGAGCGCTTCGGCATATTGAAGGGTTTTAGCAACAAGCTCTTCCCCCGATTCTCTCTCCTTTGCAAGCTCCTGTACTTCCTTATATGCTGTCTTAAAAGTTGTTCCCGGTTTTTCCGGGATTAATTTCGCAAGGCGATCGGCATCGGAAAGGGGTAATTTCTGAACGCGCGCTACATCTCTGATTGCCATTTTGGCTGCCATCGTTCCGAAAGTAATGATGTGAGCAACCCTGTCGTGTCCATATTTCTCAACGACATATTTCAGTACCTCTTCGCGGCCATCCTCATCGAAGTCGATATCAATATCAGGCATTGATATACGGTCGGGGTTAAGGAAGCGTTCAAACAGGAGATTGTATTTAATTGGATCAATATCTGTAATCTTCAGTGAATATGCTACTACCGATCCTGCCGCTGATCCTCTACCCGGCCCAACAGACACTCCCATTTCCCTGGCTGCCCGCAGAAAATCCTGCACAATAAGAAAATAGCCCGGATAGCCCATCTTCTTAATTGTTTCGAGCTCAAAGTCAATTCTTTCTTCGATTTCAGGACTTATCTCCTCCCACCTGAGCTTTGCCCCTTCGTATGTAAGATATCTCAGGTACTTATCTTTTGACTCGAAATTATCAGGGATAGGAAATTCAGGCATTATCGGCTTATGGTCGAGATCATAGTTCTCGACTTTATTGGCTACCTCCATGGTATTTTCAACGGCTTCGGTAAAGTCGCTGAATAGATTCCTCATCTCCTCTTCGCTTTTGAAATACTCCTGCATGGTATATCTCAGACGGTCGGGATCATCTACATCTTTTCCGGTATTAAGACAAATAAGCCTGTCGTGAGCCTCTGCGTCCTCCTTCTTCAGAAAATGGACATCGTTGGTGGCAATTATTTTAACATTAAGTTTTTCAGATAATTCCCTGTAGGCTTTAAATACACGATTCTGTTTTGCCAGGGTATCATTATCAAAGTGAGGATCGCCCGTAGGGTGCCTCTGTACTTCAAGATAAAAATCATCGCCAAAGATTTCCTTATACCAGAGTATTAAGCTCTCAGCCTTTTCAATATTATCATTTAGAACTGCCGTTGGCACTTCACCGGCAATACATGCTGTTGTTGCTATAAGACCTTCACTATACTTCTTAAGAATTTCCTTATCTATCCTTGGCTTATAGTAAAATCCCTTTGTCCATGCTATAGAAATAAGCTTAACAAGATTCTTGTATCCTTTATAGTTTTTTGCCAGCAGAATCATATGATGTCCCGACCGGTCTTCTTTTCCGGAGATTTCTTCCAGCGAACGCCTTGCAACATAGGTCTCACAGCCGATAATGGGTTTTAGATTTTTAGACCTTGCTGCATTGTGAAATTCCTTCACCCCGAACATATTACCGTGGTCGGTTATGGCGACCGCTTTCATTTTCATTTTTGATGCAATTTCCATCAACTCGCTAATCTTTGATGCTCCATCCAGAATGGAGTACTGAGTATGAAGGTGGAGATGGGTGAAATTGCTCATATACAGATATTTGAAAGATGTCAATAAGTTGTCCCACAATCCTGTGGGCGGAGTGTAAAACTAATCAAAATTGCTGCAAGACTAAGAGTAAAGCGGAAGAAGTAATCAACAAATTATTATTTTGCCTGAGAGGCCGGATATATTTTCGAATGGCAAGCTTATTTGGTTTGCCATCTGATGCAGAAAACCTGAATTCTTCATATTCCATTCAGGGAAATGGAAGCTCACGACCTGCTTGTTCAGAATCCATGGTATAAAAGCAAATGCAGTGCTGTAATCATTTAATTATGTAATTTTTATAACTTTAAGATATTTGCCAATAA
>CAZWLP010000065.1:0-11962 GCA_964634565.1 uncultured Rikenellaceae bacterium
TCACTGCGTTCGAAATGACAACTAACAGAACTCCCTGCTCCCTGCTCCCTGCTCCTGCTCCCTGCTCCCTGCTCTCTGCTCTCTGCTCCCTGCTCTCTGCTCTCTGCTCTCTGCTCCCTGCTCCCTGCTCTCTGCTCCCTGCTATACCAGGAAGTACACATCCTGGGTGCATGCCACAACAAGATATCCTGCACCTTTATAGAAATCTGAAATGGCATTTTGCTGAATATCATTATTCCAGTCTTTTATCCATGGTTGAATATGGATCTCAATAAATTTTCTGATATCTTTTTGTAGCTCGCGCTTACAGGCTTTATCCTCAAGTTCATAATATTTCTCCAGCATAAGATTCAGAAATTGAATTTCAATTCCCAGATGATCATCAGGTATCTGTCCCTCGAGGGATGACTTCCATCCATAGCTTCTGTATATATTTTTTACTTCAGTGGCCGGTTTCTGGTTTAGCAGATGTTCTTTTGAACGGTAATATGATTCATAGGGAGGAGCAAGGCTTATTCCTGTGCCTCCAAAGAGATTCAGGTGGTCGGCCAGTATGTCATCATAAGCTATGTTGCTTGAGCTATTTATATTATTCAGAAATGAAGTTGCGAGTATGTAATTTGGATTATTAGAGCTAACCGGCATCTTTTTGAAAATATCTTCGGACACTAGATCTTTTATGCAGTCTTCAGTTGGTTCATTAAGAATAAAACTGCCGGCAAAATATAGCAACATACTGTATCCTTTCAAAATATCGCTATTATTCTCCTCAAAATTTATCATATATTAAAACTGGTAAACGAAAGTAAAATTAACCTGTTAATAAACTCAGATATGAGTCCCAGGATTATGAATATAACAGCGGAGGATATATAAATGTTTTTGAGTTTAGGAATTAATGCCGGAACGAGTGCCAGAACAGATAGTGAATAGGTCGTGATACAGATCCAGAAAAATTTATGTTCAAGAGGATTTATATCAGGGTAGGCGAGAAAATTCAAAAAAGATATAAATAGTGCTATACCGGCAATAAAGAGCTGATTACCTGATTTTTCATGTTCTCTTATATTAAGAATTACGAGGATAGATGAGCCGCTTAATATCGCTGTTGAGACAAATGATATAATAACAGATGATGTAAGCATATTTGTAAGCCCGGGCAGTGAATACACCTTAATCATTACATACAATAATATAATTGCCGTAACAAATGCCAGATTTCTGAATATTACAGATAGATTAAAGGTAAGTACTTTTAGTCTGATAAGTATAATTGCCAAAAGGGATAATATATAGAGTAAAAGCACCAATATTTCTCTGCTCATCCAGCTGGATCTGATATTGAGCAGAGCATTTATTGAGTGTTGGGGATAACCGAGATGTGTAAAGGAGGCTATCATTCCAGCCAGGGCCATTAATAATGATAAGATTGTAATTTTGTATTCACTTCCCGGGATATTCTTACTTCCGGAATTTTTAAAGTTCCAGATGGCGTTTATACAATATAAACCAACAGATGCCTGTATTAGAAGAGTAAAAATTACTAAAGACAGATTATTCATCCGAGACCTCCTCTCTGTTTGAAATATATGGATTTTTCTCTATCTCGCTGTGCTGATGTTTTTTAATTACCAGTGACGGTGAAGTTATTCCGGAATCCGGGAGTGGAAATATGTCCTGCCTGTTACCATATTTCTGTCTGAGTTCTTCAAGGGGGCCAAAATGCAGGGCTCTCATCGGACATGCTTCCACACAAACAGGATTAAGGCCAGTTCTTATTCTGTCGATGCAAAAATCACATTTCGACATCCTGCCTATATTCCTGTTCATTCTTGGTGCGTCATAAGGGCATGCCCAGCTACAATATCCGCAACCCATGCACCGATTATGGTTTACTACAACGGCGCCTTCTTCTGTTATCATCATAGCACCAGTCGGGCATGCTTCAACACAGGCAGGTTCTGAACAGTGATTACAGGAGATTGATACATACCATGAATGAGGGATACCTGTCCATTTATCGCCTTCTTTTTCCCAGTCACCTCCTTCAATCTCATATACTCGCCTCCATAAATGTCCGGGTTCAAGATCATTCTTATCCTGGCAGGCTACCTGACAGGTTTTGCAACCAGAGCATGTTGATGTATCAATATAGAAACCCAGTCTGCTCATTATCTATATGTCTTTTCTTTTTGTCACTTTCTCAATTTCAACCATTATAGTATGCTGAGCATTTCCTTTTGCCAGTGGAGTCCATTTCTCAGAGGTAAGAATATTTACATTACCGCCCCTGTCTATTCGCTTATTATCAGGATTATACCATGCGCCCTGAGGGATATCGACTACCCCGGGCATCATCTTCTTTGTTATCCTGCAGGGGATAATCATGGAGCCCCTGTCGTTTCTGATCAGTACTTCATCCCCATCCTTAATATTTCTGTTTTTTGCATCTTCCGGGTTAATAAATACCCTTTGAGGAAAAGCAGCCATTGTCCATTTATTATTGGCATGGGTTGAATGCACCCGGGGCATATAGTGATGGCCCATTGCCTGAAGAGGATATTTATCATACTCCTTATTGAACGGACTCTCCAGTTCTTCAATATATTTTGGGATGGCAGGTATAAGATCGGGCTTATTCATTTCGAATAGTCTTGGTGAAAATATCTCTATCCTGCCCGATGGAGTAGAGAGCGGGTATCTGTTTGGATCTTCTCTGAAATTTTTAAAAGCTACCAATGGATCCTTTACGGGTTTGACATAAACACCCGAGTTGTCGTTCTTAAATCTCCTGAAAACGGGCATCTCCGGGAAGCGTGTTTTTCTGTATGTTTCATCTATAAACCAGGCTACCCAGTCCTCTTCGTTTCGACCACCCTGGCTAAAACTGTCGTATACACCGAACCTTTTTGCCAGGTCTGCTGCAATACGATAATCTGATTTAGTCTCGAATGGAGGATCAACAATTTTTGGACACAGAAAAACTTCTTCTCCATATTTCCAGCCATCGCTTACACCCCATGTTTCAAATTGAGTACAGGCCGGTAAAACAAGATCTGCAAATTTAGCCGAAGGTGTCATAAAATTATCTTCTGCAATGATAAATTCCAGAAGAGACTCATCTTCGACTATCTTTCTTGTCCGGTTAATATTTCCATGTTGATTAATCAGAATATTGCTTGCAACCGACCAGATAAGTTTTATATTGTTATCCAGGCTATTACCACCTCTGACACCTTCCTCAGCTCCAAGTTCTTTACCTCTTATGATGGCCTCTGTCCACAGGTAAACAGGGATAGACTGTCTGACCCCGTTTTTACCGGAAGGGAATAAATTCCAGAATGGAGCTCCTCCAACCTGATTTGCCAGCCCGCTGGCCCAGCCCCCGTTTATTCCAATATTTCCGGTAATTGCAGCAAGTACGGCCCCTGCTCTTACAACCTGTTCTCCAAATTCTCTTCTTTGCATACCATATCCCTGGTATAGAACAGCTGGCTTCATAGTTGCGTATTCAACTGCTATTTTCCTGATTTTAGATGCTGGAACACTTGTTATCTTTTCAGCCCATTCAGGTGTTTTTGGGATATTATCACAGATCCCGAGGATATAATCTTTATATGATTCCTGATCACTGTATTTCCCCGGCATATTTTCTTTATCAAAGCCTATGCAACATTTTTCGATAAAGTCGTTATCTGTAAGATTTTCCTTTATAATTACATAAGCCATTGCACTCATCATGGCTACATCTGTGCCTGGTCTTATCGGAATCCATTCGTCAGCAAGAGCTACTGCGCTCTGGCTCATCCTCGGATCAATACAAACAATAGCAGTTCCCTGCTCCCTTGCTTTTTTCAGTATATAATCACTATTGGTTCCATCCCTCATTTCAGCAGGGTTCCAGCCCCACATTAAAATATACTTCGAATTAAGCCAGTCCTGTCTCTGATTACCTGTATTTAGAGTGCCATAAACGTATGGAGTGGCAATATTTATGCAAGCCCAGCTATAGCTGTTATAAAAACCAAGTGAGCCACCTAATTCATTTAACAGTCTGCGGGCTGGCCAGGCGCCATTTGTATTCGAATATGATCCTGTTCCGTATGGTATATGGATGGCAGAGTTGCCGTATGTTTTAATTACCCTGCTTATTTCCCGGTGCATCAGGTCATAAGCTTCGTCCCAGCTGATTCTTTTAAATTTACCTTCACCTCGTTTACCTGTACGAAGCAGGGGGTACTTCAGCCGATCCGGATGGTACTGTCTTTTTCTATACGATCTGCCTCTGATACATGCTCTTAACTGTGGATCGGAGATATCATCGCCCTGCCTGTCGTCCGTTTCAATACGAGTTATAATTCCATCTCTTACGGCAACTTTCAGGAGGCAACGTCCTCCGCAATTATGAGCAGGACAACTAGTTCTGAAGATCTGTTCTTCAATTAATGATGTTTTATCTTCCCGGTCATTTTTACACGAAACAAACACAGGAGTTGTCATTAAAGATCCACTAACAAGAGACGACCATTTAATGAAGCTTCTCCGGTCTATTGCACTATTTATTTTATCTTTTATTCCCATTTAAATATAGCTCTTGAGAAATAAGTTGCCAGGAGCATGCATGATATTAATAATATTAATAATATCATGGCTCGAAGATAAAAAAAAATCCCGCCGAAGCGGGATTTGAATCTTATTTTCTAAAGTCAGCCATCTCGTGGGCGTACTCGTTATTATCGAGTTTTTTCTTAATCTCCTTAAATGCTTTAACTGTATATTCAACATCCTCAATTGAATGCATTGCAGTTGGTATAAGGCGCAGCATAATCACATCGCGGGGCACTACCGGGTATATTACTATAGAACAGAATATACTGTAGTTTTCCCTTAGGTCCTTTGTAACCTGTGTGGCTTCCTGAACACCTCCTTTAAGGAAGACCGGCGTTACCGGTGATTCGGTATTTCCAAGATCCAGGCCAGCTTCTTTTAATCCGGATTGAAGAGCATTTACAATCTTCCATAACTTTTCTTTTTGCTCCGGTCTGTTTTGCAAAATCTCCAGCCTCTTTATTGCTCCGACGGTCATAGCCATAGGAAGTGATTTTGCATAAATCTGAGATCTAAGATTGAAGCGGAGGTAGTCAACTACATCCTGGGTACTTGCAACAAATCCTCCAATACCAGCCATAGATTTTGCAAAGGTCGCAAAGTATACATCTATCTCGTCCTGAACTCCGTAATGTTCGCCGGTTCCGGCGCCTGTTTTACCCATAGTACCAAATCCATGAGCATCATCCACAAGGATTCTGAAATTGTACTTCTCTTTTAATTTTACGATCTCATGAATATGTCCGAGGTCACCGGCCATACCAAACACACCTTCTGTAATTACCAGGATACCTCCTCCTGTTTTCTCTGTCAGTTTAGTTGCTCTCTGAAGCTGTTTCTCGCAGTTTTCAATATTGTTATGCGGGAATACAAATCTTTTGCCGATATGAAGGCGCAGGCCATCCATAATACATGCATGCGATTCGGAATCATATACAACCACATCATGCCTGTCGACCAGTGCATCAATTATTGATACCATACCCTGGTATCCATAATTGAGAAGATATGCTGCCTCTTTCTTTACAAATTCAGCAGCCATACTTTCAAATTTCTCATGCATTGTTGTCTGACCTGACATCATCCTTGCACCCATGGGGTAGGCCATTCCGTATTTTGCAGCAGCTTCCTTATCTGTTTTAATAACCTCAGGGTCGCTGGCCAGGCCCAGGTAGTTATTTAAACTCCATGTCAATACTTCCTTGCCATTAAAATTCATCCTGGGATTGATTTCCCCTTCCAGCTTTGGAAAGAAAAAATAACCATCTCCAGCATGCTGATACTGACCAAGGTCACCCCTGTTCTTCTTTATCTTTTCAAATAAGTCCACTTTTTTATGATTTTGGTTAAAGTTGTCGCAAAATTAGTTAATAGAAGAAGATGCTTTATACCTATTTATACCTATTCTCCCGGCATCTTGTCTTTTCGGATCATAATAAATGATAAAAATATGCGTTATTAAAGGGCTGAAATACAAAATAATTAACTAATTTTGCCCAACATTTTTTTATATGAGATACGGAATATATATATCGCTGATAATTTTACTGTTAACCACATCATGTGGTGAGTACGAGAAGGTTTTGAAAAGTACCGATTATGATCTGAAGAAAGCCAAGGCATATGAGTACTTTGAAGAGGGAAGATATGTCAGGGCAACAGAGTTACTGGCCCAGGTTATTCCCAGATACAGGGCTACTGAACAGGTAGAAGAATTATCATGGATTGCTTCTCAGTGTTACTATAATATGAGAGATTATATGACTGCCAGTGCAGCATACAGAAATTTTTCGGAGTCATATCCCTATAGTGAACATGCTGAGGAGGCTTCTTTTATGACTGCTTTTTGCGATTATAAGTTATCTCCAAGACCTGAACTCGACCAGGCATATTCAATGTCGGCTATTGAGCAATTACAGTATTTTTTGAGAAGGTTCCCCTCCAGCGACAGAGCAGAAGAGGCAAGGGATTTAATCAAGGAACTTGAAGATAAGCTGGTTGAGAAATCATTTCTGAGTGCAAGGTTATATTATGATATGGAGCAATACAGGGCAGCTATAGTGGCTTTAAGTAACAGTCTGAAGGAATATCCTGAAACAAAACATCGGGAAGAGTTGTTATTTTTAAAGCTTGAGTCAAACTATCAGTATGCATCAAGAAGTATAAGCGACAAGCAGATGGAGAGATATCAGGATACTCTGGATGAATATTATTCATTTATTGAGGAGTTTCCCGAATCAGAATTTAAGAATGATGTCGAAAAGATATACAGTGAAACTGCCAGATATTTGAAGTTAGAAGAGGGGAATTAAATTAAGATATATACAGATGGATTACAGAAAAACAAACGCACCTGCAACAACAATTACCAGAAACAGGCAAAATCTGCAAAAGCATAGCGAGAATATTTATGAGACTGTTATGATCTGTGCCAAAAGGGCAAACCAGATAAGTGTTGAGATGAAGCAGGAACTCAATGCAAAACTTGAGGAGTTTGCATCATATACTGATAACCTTGAGGAGGTTTTTGAAAACAGGGAGCAGATAGAGATTTCAAAGTTTTACGAGAGACTTCCCAAACCTTCACTCATTGCGTTACAGGAGTACGAAGAAGATAATATCTATTTTCGTCGCCCTGAAGAAAATCCGGACGACGAGAGCGAATAGCTCTTATGCTTAAAGGTAAAAAAATAATTCTTGGTGTAACCGGAGGAATTGCCGCTTATAAAGCTGCAATGATCATCCGGTTGCTTGTCAGACAGGGGGCAGAGGTCAAGGTAATAATGACTCCTCTTGCTAAAGAGTTTATTACTCCCTTAACTCTGGCGACACTATCAAAGAATCCGATTTTAGTTGATTTTTTCGATCCTGAGAATGGTGATTGGAACAGTCATGTTGATCTTGCTTTATGGGCAGATGTTTTTCTTGTCGCACCAGCTACTGCAAATACTATGGCCAAGATGGCAACCGGAGTGGCAGATAATCTGCTATTAACCACATATCTTTCAGCCCGTTCACCAGTTTTCGTTGCCCCGGCAATGGATCTTGATATGTTTAATCATCCTGCAACACAGTGTAACATAAGCACCCTTAAGGGCAGGGGGGTAAACATTATTGATGCAGTAACAGGTGAACTTGCGAGCGGACTTGAAGGTAAGGGAAGGATGGCTGAACCTGAAGAGATAGTAAGTTATCTGACCAGCTTCTTCTCAAAAAAAAAAAGTCTGACACTGGCAGGTAAAACAATTCTTATAAATGCCGGTCCAACCTATGAGCTTATAGACCCTGTTAGATTTATTGGTAATTTTTCTTCAGGGAAAATGGGTATTGCCCTTGCCGATGAAGCTGCATCCAGAGGAGCAATAGTCAGATTAGTGCTGGGACCGACAACACTGAGGCCATCTTGTGCAAATGTTAGTGTGGTAAATGTTCTATCTGCTAAGGAGATGGCAGTTGAAACAAAGAAATTTTTTGCTGATTCTGACATAGGTATTCTGGCTGCAGCAGTTGCCGACTTTACACCAAAAAAAATTCAGAATAATAAGATTAAGAGTAATAGAGCCAGTCTTTTGCTTGAACTTAATCCAACGGAAGATATTGCTTCTGAGCTTGGAAAACTTAAGAAAAGCGGACAAATACTTGTAGGCTTTGCCCTTGAAACTGATAAAGAGGAGCAAAATGCCAGTAAGAAACTTGCCAGTAAAAATCTGGACCTAATAATACTTAACTCCTTAAATGATGAGGGTGCCGGCTTTGGTGTTGATACAAATAAGATCACAGTCATTGACAGAAGCAATAATATTGATAAATTTGAGTTAAAATCAAAAGTTGATGTAGCAGGGGATATTCTGGATAAAGTTGAGACTTTGCTTAAGTAATTTTACTTATATGGGATTTATCAAAAGATGGGCATACCTACTAATTGTAGTTATATTTTTTTACGGATACAGTGTTTCAGGCCAGGAGCTAAACTGTAGTGTACAGGTTTCTGCCCAGCGTATACAGGGTTCAAACAGGGAAGTATTTCAGGAAATGCAAAAAGCTCTTTATGAGTTTATGAATAATACTGTGTGGACCAATAATGTGTACAGTTATAGTGAAAGAATAGATTGTAATATCCTTATAAACCTTACCGAGCAACTTTCCGCAGACGAGTTCAGAGGTACAATACAGATACAGTCAAGACGTCCAATATATAATACAACCTATAATACTACCTTACTGAACTTTGTTGATAATAGTTTCCAGTTCAGATATGTGGAGTTTCAACCTCTTGAGTTTGATGCAACAACATACCGGTCAAATCTTGTTTCGGTTCTTGCATATTATGCTTACCTTATAATTGGCTTTGATTATGATTCTTTTTCTCCGATGGGAGGTCAGGAATACTTTGAGATGGCAGAGAGAATTGTAAATAATGCCCAGAATGCACCGGTGCCAGGCTGGAAGCCCTATGATGGATCAAGAAACAGGAATCGATACTGGCTGGTTAAAAATATTCTAAACAGGGAATATTCAAGTGTAAGGCAGTTTATTTATGATTATCATCTAAATGGCATGGATGTTCTTGAATCCAGAATAAATGAGGCTCGTACCCTAATGGTGGAATCTATAAGGTCATTACAGGAAGTTTATCGCAGGAGGCCTGATCCGTTTATGTATTACCTGATGATAGTTCTTGAAGCAAAATCAGAAGAAATCGTGAATATATTTTCAGAAGCATTTCCTGAGGAGAAAAGCAGGGTGGTTGAAATAATGACAGAAATAGATCCTGCAAATAAATCAAATTATGAAAAAATAATGCAAAACCGGTAATATTATCAGGAGATGCTAAAGAAATTGTACGTCAGAAACTATGCTTTAATAAAGGAACTGGAACTTGATTTCGACTCAGGACTAACAATTATTACAGGTGAGACCGGAGCCGGAAAATCAATTATTCTTGGAGCCCTTGGATTGATACTGGGAAACAGAGCCGACAGTTCTGTCTTACTTAATAAATCTGCTAAGTGTGTGGTTGAAGGGACATTCAACATTGTAGATGAATCTAAAAAGATTTTTTTCGAAAGTAACGACCTGGATTTCTCTGAGGAGCTTGTAATAAGACGTGAGGTTAGCCCTAATGGAAGGTCCAGAGCTTTTATCAATGACACTCCCGTAACGCTTGATCTGTTGAAAGACCTGTGTTCGGATATTATTGATATACATTCTCAGCACCAGGCCCTTATGCTTGGTAATAACCATTTTCAGCTCGCTGTACTCGACTCATTTGCCGATCACGATGGTTTATTGGAAAATTACCGTTCTGCATATAGCGAATACAGGGAAGTTCAAAAAGAGTATCTTCAAATAACAGCAAGGGCTGAGCAGGAGAAGGACGATTTCGACTATTATAATCATCAACTTATCCAGCTTGATGATACTAAGTTGCAGCCCGGTGAGGAAAAGGAGATGGAAGAAGAAAGAGACCTCTTAATGCATGCCGGAGAGGTTCATGATGCACTGACAGCCGCTGCTTCGGTTATTAGCAGGGAAGATAACTCAGTTATTCCCGGACTGAGTGAGGTGAGAAGAATGATAGAGAGGATTGAAGCTTATTTGCCGGATAGTCTGTCATATATTGAGAGGTTGAATAGTGTAATAATAGAACTTAATGATCTGGCCAATGAGATAGAAGTAAAGTCTGAGTCTATCGAAGCTGATCCCGGGAAACTGGAAATGATAACAGCCAGATTGGATACTATTTATTCGTTATTCCAGAAGCACAGGGTAGAGACTGTAAGTGATCTTATTGAAACCCGCGAAAATCTCAGGAGAAGGGTAGATGAGATATCTCTTAGCGACGAAAAAGCAGAAAGACTAAACAGGCAGCTTATTCAACTTGAATCGGCACTGAAATCATTTAGTTCTGATATTTCCTATAATAGAAACGAAGTTATTGCTGGCGTAGAATCTGAGATGGACAGACTTTTGAAATCTCTTGGAATGCCAAATGCAAAATTTGAAGTGAAATTATCCAGGCTCGATGATTATTCCCCGGTCGGAGTCGACCACGCTGATTTTAAATTTTCGGCCAATAAGCAAATTGTACCTGAGAATATTGCAAAGGTTGCTTCGGGAGGTGAATTATCAAGGGTTATGCTGAGTCTTAAATCTTTGCTTACAGATAATAAGAAACTTCCTACAATATTTTTTGATGAAATTGACTCTGGTGTAAGTGGTGAAGTAGCAACAAAAGTAGGACAGATTCTTTCATTGATGGGTAAAAAGATGCAGGTAATAAATATTACGCACCTTCCACAGGTGGCAGCTCAAGCAACTTTGCACTATTTTGTCTACAAAGAAGATGAGGGCGATTCAACCATTACCCATATAAAGTTGTTAGATAAGGATGAACGACTAAACGAAGTGGCTCGTCTACTAAGCGGAAACGAGATCACCAAAGCTTCAATCGATAATGCAAGAGAGCTTATAGAAGGAGTTTAGCAGAATAAAACTTAAGGAAAACTTTAAAAAATCAATCATGGCAAAAGATCTGTTAAAGGGAAAGAAAGGAATAATATTTGGCGCGCTAAATGATATGTCGATAGCATGGAATGTTGCTGAAGCTGCATATAAGCAGGGAGCAGAGTTTACCCTGTCTAATACAGCTATGGCAGTCAGGATGGGTACAATTGATAAACTGGCCGAAAAAACCGGAAGTATCGTGCTGGCTGGTGATGCTACAAATCAGGATGATATCAAGATGGTATTTGAAAAGACCATGGAGAGGTTTGACGGAAAAGTCGATTTTGTACTTCACTCAATTGGTATGTCGCCCAATGTCAGAAAGGGAATATCGTATACCGATATGAATTATCCGAACTTCACAAAAACCCTTGAGATTTCTGCTTTGAGTTTTCACCGTATACTCCAGGTTGCTTATCATATGGATGCAATTAATGAGTGGGGATCTGTTGTGGCCCTCAGCTATGTTGCTGCACAAAGAACACTGGCAGGATATAATGATATGGGCGATGCCAAGGCACTTCTGGAATCAATCGCCAGAAGCTTTGGCTATGTTTATGGACGCGACCGAAAAGTAAGGATTAATACCGTTTCCCAGTCGCCAACACCTACTACTGCAGGCTCCGGGGTTAAAGGTATTGATACCCTGTTGGATTTCTCCGAAAGGATGTCTCCTCTTGGAAATGCAACAGCCGAAGAAGCTGCCGATTATGTCTGCCTTCTGTTTTCTGATTTTACCCGAAAGGTTACTATGCAAAACCTGTTTCACGATGGAGGTTTTTCTAGTATGGGTATGAGTAACAGGGCAATAGAACAGTATAATAAGAGTTTTGAACCCTGTGAATAA
>CAZWLP010000065.1:12062-13456 GCA_964634565.1 uncultured Rikenellaceae bacterium
ATCCCGAAGAGACATCCTAAGTATAAATACCTATTTTATAACGACTTTCTGTTCAGAGAGAGTCGTTTTTCTATATTTGAGTAATAAACAAATTGCTACAAAATGATTAAGATTATACTTCTGGTAATATTCTATCTTCTTTTTCCTCTTATAATCATCTGGTTTTGCAGGAAATGGAGCATTTTTAAGAAACTGGGATCCATCGTAATAGCCTATGGTTTCGGTTTAATCCTTGGAAACATCGGAATACTGCCTTCCGGCAGCTCTGATTATATCATATTACAGGAGGGCAGAGCAGCAATTCCGGGTTCAGAAATACAGGAATTATATAAAGAAGGAAGGCTGGATGAGAAAGATCTATACGTTAATAGCATAAGGTCTGTGCAGGATATGCTTACAACTGTAGTTATCCCCCTGGCACTGCCACTTCTGCTTTTTTCACTAAATATTCGTAAATGGTTAAAATATGCTGGTAATGGTTTTTTGTCGATGGCCCTCGCTCTTATTTCAGTTGTTGCAATAGTATTTATTGCATACTTTGTTTTTCGTGATACAATCCCTGATAGTGGCAAAGTAGCCGGCATGCTTATCGGAATATATACAGGAGGAACCCCAAATGTAGCTGCAATAAAAACTGCTCTTGGTGTAGACTCCAATCTTTTTATTATGACTCATACAAGTGACCTTGTAATAGGGGCCATTACGATAATTTTCTTTATTACACTTGGCCCTAAAGTATTTGGATTGATCTTACCGGCTTTTAAGTATAAGAGTAACGGAACTGATACGGATGATATGGTAAAAGAGGCTGAGAGCATGGAGGATTACAGCCTTATATTCAGGGGAGAAAAGCCTTTGAAAAATATATTTAGTGCTCTTGGCGTGGCACTGGCTATATTCGCTGTTTCAGGGGCAATTAGTTTATTGTTTCCACCTTCATTTATGATGATGATAGTAATTCTTGGAATTACAACATTTGGAATAGGGGCATCAATGATTCCCGCTATAAACAGGATAAAGGGATCATTTCAGCTGGGTATGTACCTGATACTTATTTTCTCGCTTGTGGTGGCATCAATGGCCGACCTTACAAAGATGATCAGTGCAGAATATCTGAATGTTACACTGATGGTTGCTTTTGTTGTATTCGGATCATTGATTTTACACCTGATACTTGCGGCCATTTTTAAGGTTAATGTCGACGATTTTCTTATTACTACCACAGCACTGGTTTATTCACCTCCCTTTGTTCCGGTAGTAGCAGGAGCACTTAAGAATAAAGAGATAATTATTACAGGATTAACCGTAGGTATAATCGGTTATGCCATAGGTAATTATATAGGAATATTTATAGGACAGATACTGGGGTAGAGTGAGGAGTGTTGGTGTATTGG
>CAZWLP010000066.1:0-6189 GCA_964634565.1 uncultured Rikenellaceae bacterium
AACGTCGGGGCATGTGCACCTGTTGAGTTTATATTTATTATGTCATTTTAATAGGGTGTATATATGACCATTAATATGTGTGATATGTACACCCAGTAAGTTGTTTATATATCCAGAGGATTCTTTATCTGGCCCAGTTCATTGCTCGCCACGTGTGTATATATTTCCGTTGTCCTGGAGTCCTCATGTCCAAGAATTTCCTGAATATAGCGTAAATTTATTCCCTGTTCAAGCAAATGTGTTGCAAAGCTGTGTCTTAAACTGTGTGGCGTAACATGCTTCTTTATCCCTGCCCGCTGTACTGCCTTATGAAATACCTTCTCAACACTTGTGGCACTGTACTGACTCTTATTCATACCTTCAAATAACCATACCTGAGGCCTGTACTCTTTATAATAATCCCTTAGAAGCGCCAGTAGCCTCTCTGATAATAAAGTGTACCTGTCCTTCTTTCCTTTTGATCCACATATCTTGATAAGACCTCTTTCAGAATCTATATCTTCAATCTTAAGATTTATCAACTCACTGCGCCTTAGTCCTCCTGAATATATTGTGGTCAGTATAGTTCTGTGTTTTAGGTTAGCCGCTCCCTCAAGGATTCTTTTAACCTCCTCCTTGCTCAATACAGTGGGTAGCTTCTTTTCTTTTTTTGGTCGTTTAATTCCATACTTTACCTTTTCCCTGTTAAGGACCTTCTCATAATAAAACTTAATAGCATTTATTCTCTGGTTCTGCTGGCTGACAGATATTTTTTTTTGCTTCATCAGGTCCAGGATGTAATCATTTATCTCTTCATGGCTAAGAAAATCTATATCCTTATCAATAAAGTAGTCCATGAACTGCCTGAAGTAGCTGGTATAGGCCTTATATGTACTTTTACTATACCTTCGCTGAATGAGATGGTCAGTATATGCCTTTGGTACAGTAATCGATATTGATTTATTAGCCCGTATCTTTGGTACTACTTTCTGATATAATCCAGAGGTATCAATGTGCGCAAGATCTTTTACCTTACTCTTCAGGTTTATGACCTTAAATTCTTCTTCCTTGATAAACCAGTATTTCCTGTCCTGGTTCCAGGTGGCTCCATCAACTTTCCTTATGGCATTAATAATATCCTGGTTATAGGAAAAAATAATGGCTATAACCCTGACAGACTTAAAATAGTCTTTTTTTAGTAATATGGTTGGTTTGTCAGACAAGTATAATCTATTGACAAAGCTAAATTAATTAAATTTAGTGTTATTAGCAACAGAATGTCTTTTACTAAGATACAGCTTATAAGCCGGTAATAATATTACTAATTACTGATGCTGCCTTGCAGAATATAATTCTTGCTGCATTAAATATCTTTTGGCTTATTTATCTCTGTCTGTACCCTTGTCTTTCGTACATTCAAAGGCTGTGGAGAATATATTCAATTGCTTTTCCTTACCACAAATCACTACCTGGTATACCTGGTTGTAAATATTGTCGGGTATTGCATAGCCCTGCTCTCCTGCAAGCAATCCGGCCAGGACAGGGGTAGAGTTGCTGTGTCCAACCACAAGTGCGTCTTCACCTCTCTTTAATAATATCTCTGCTATAGATTCCAGATCGCTGGGACTGTATATTTCAATTTCCAGATCTTTTAAAGTGGCTGTTGGAAGGGCTGTTTCTCTTGTTCTTGTATAATCTGTACTGTATATCCTCTCTATACCTATGTCTGTAAGAAACCGACTTATACTCTCAGCCCTTTCTGCTCCGCACGGTGTTAGAGGAGGATCTTTCAGATTTTCTTTGTCTATAACCTTCTCTGCATGCCTTACAAGATATATAGTAAAGCTATCTTTTTCCTGTGCAATACCAGGTCCGTAAACGAAGATTGCCAGGATTAAAACGATTAGTAATCTCTTCATAGTATAAAATTTTAAGCAAGATAATTTTATTAAGCCAGCTACAAAAAATAACGGCATTAATAAAGTAATTAATGCCGCCACTGAAGTAACTTTTTCTTATTTAGAATCGCCTTCCCCGTTGATTTTCAGAACCCGGAGTCTTTGGTTTCCTTGGTATCATCTCATCTCGCATGGCCGCCTGGTATACCATGGCTGCAACAACTACTGCATTATGCCTGAGGTCGGACATTATAAGCCTTTCGTAAGTATCCATATTGGTATGATATCCTCTTCCGTATTCAATCTCGTCCTGTATAAACTGAAAAGCCGGAAGTCCGAGTGCATCAAAGGATAAGTGATCTGTTCCGCTGGTAGTCCTTTTAGTAACAGTAGAACAGCCCATATCAGCAAATGGCTTCAGCCATTCTTCAAAGATAGGAGCTGCCATCTCGTTTTCCTGTGTATATATACCCCTGAACTTACCTGTTCCGTTATCCATATTAAGGTATAAGGCAAAGTTATTATATCCATCTTTCATCTTTTTTGATTCAGGATCCTGCAGATATTTCTCAGCATATCCTCTTGAACCATGAAGCCCTTGTTCTTCGCCTCCCCAGAGTGCAATGCGGATAGTTCTCCTGGGCTTAATATCGAGTGTTTTTAGTATCCTCATAGCCTCCATCATAACCATGCAACCTGAAGCATTATCTGCTGCCCCCGTTCCGGCATGCCATGAATCGAGGTGACCGCCAATTAATACAACCTGATCCTTTAGTTTTGGGTCGCTACCCTTTATCTCACCAATTACGTTGGTAACACTATTACTTTCATAAAACTTATTCTCTATCTCTATCTCCATCTCAATATCCACATCGTGTTGCATCAGGCGAACAATTCTTCCGTGTGCCTCGGCAGGCAGGTTGATCTCTGCTGGTGGCTCGGGATCTCCTGCAGTGTAGTTAGCACCGGTAGAGCGTGGGACGTTAAAAAATCCTGATCCATTAACCAGAACAGCTACATCTTCTTCCTGCAAGAAGGTGGATATCTGTCTTTGTAACATCCTCATCCTGCGATATTCGTCCATATTGAAATTTCCAAACCTGTTTCTGCCACCCGTCCTGGCCATTGTTATCTCCTCAAGTTCTTCATCGGTATACCTCGATGCAAGGGGTTCAAAGCTTACTTCATATGTCGAAGAGGACGGTAGTATGGCAATCTTACCTTTAAGCTGTCCCCTGTACCTATCAAAATCAGCTTCATTTTTAACATCAACAAGTACAGGTTTTCCTTTTATAAGCCCGTTGGTGCTTCCGGTCCATGCCTTCGGTGTTACGGCAAAGTTAGTGTAATAGGGCGTTGTAAGAGCCGCATAGGATTTTAGATTATCCCATCCGCCTCTATCAAAAGGCCTTGCAACTTCTATCCTGACATTATCAAGACCAAGATCTTCCATCCATTTTTTGGTCCATTCATTGGCGCCTTTCTTACCGTTCGATGCCGTAAGTCTGGGGCCGAGGTAATCAGTCATCCAGAATGCCAGGTCTTCCATTTGCGAGTATTTGAGGCCTTCCTGCTTGATCTTATAAACCATTTCAAGATCAAGCTTTTCTGTCTGGGCAAATACATTTATTGGAGAAAGTAATGCAATTACCAACAAGCTCAGAAGAAGTTTTTTCATAGTATTATTGTTTTAGTTTATTTAGATTTGAATTAGCAACTAAAATTATAGTATAATAGTGAACTGAGTAGTGTGCAAACTATTATTTAACATTAATTAACTTTACATTTGTTGCCTCTAAGAATGGTATTATGGTGCATCCAGAGGATTTTGAAAAGAAAATTGGTTTTGACCGGATAAGAAAAATGGTCAGAGATAACTGTCTTAGTTCTCTCGGACAAAATTTGCTTGATGAGTTAGTTTTTATGACCGACTTTGATTCGGTGCTAAGTGAGGTTAACAAAGTAAAAGAGTTTCAGCTCCTGATATCAGAAGGAGAGAACTTTCCTCTCGACCATTATTATGATCTTACGGGCTGTCTGAATAAGATAAGGGTTGCAGGCGCCTATCCGGAGGTAATAGAACTGTTTAACCTGAAAAGATCCCTGGTAACAATAAAGGCCATATTTAATTTTATTAAGTCTAAGAACAGCGACAAGAAGGTATATCCTTATCTGGAGACAGTAAGTGCTGATATTAAAATCTTTCCCTATGTGCTTGATACTATCGATCGCATTCTGTCAAAAGAAGGCATAATAAAGGACAATGCTTCACCCGAATTATCATCTATCCGAGGTGAGATGAAGAAGCTATCCGTTTCTGTATCAAGGCGATTGCAAACAGTTCTTAAGCAGTCACAGGTGGATGGATTGGTTGAAAAAGGCACTGCAGTTGCTATACGTAACGGGAGGGGAGTAATACCTGTCAGTGTATACGATAAGAACAAGATTAAGGGACTTATTCACGACCAGTCGGCTACCGGTAAAACTGTATATATCGAACCCGAGGATGTCGTAGCTATGAATAACAGGCTTATTGAACTCGAATACGAGGAAAAGCGTGAGCTGATTAAAATACTGGTAGTGTTTGCCGATGCTGTAAGGCCCTATATTGATAACCTGCTGGACAATTACAAGGTGCTTGGTAAGATTGATTTTATAAGGGCTAAGGCAGTACTGGGAAACAGGCTCTTATCGAGCTGTCCGCATATAAGCGATAAAACAGAGATGGAATGGGTAAAAGCTATCCATCCCTTATTGTTTATTTCTTTTCAGGCGACGGGCGACAGAAAGGTTGTTCCCCTTGATATCAGGATGGATGAAAAGCAGAGGATAGTATTAATATCCGGCCCAAATGCAGGAGGTAAGTCTGTTTGCCTTAAGACCGTGGGTATGCTTCAATATATGTTTCAGTGCGGATTTACTGTGCCTGTAAAGGAGGAGTCGCGTTTTCGGCTCTTTCATAAGATTTTTATTGATATTGGCGATGAGCAGGATATGGATAATGACCTGAGTACTTATAGCTCCCACCTGCTTAATATGAAGCACTTTACAAAATACTCTGATAAGAATACCCTTATCCTGATTGATGAGTTCGGTACCGGAACAGAACCAACTCTGGGGGCTGCAATAGCAGAGGCTATCTTATCAAGATTTAACGAGATAGGTGTTTACGGTGTCTTTACCACTCACTATTCAAACCTTAAACATTATGCCTCATCGGCTGAAGGGATTGTAAATGGCGCAATGATGTTCGATAATCACCATATGCAGCCTCTTTTCAGACTCGATATTGGTAAGCCGGGCAGCTCGTTTGCATTTGAGATAGCCCGTAAGATAGGACTGCCGGAGGATATTCTTGCCAATGCATCAGATAAGGTAGGTGAGGACCATATTAATTTTGACAGACATCTTAAGGATATATTGAGGGATAAGAGGTACTGGGATAAGAAGCGTCAGAATATAAGGGTAAACAGTAACAGGCTGGATGAGCTGATTGAGCAGTATGAGAAGGAGATGTCTGAATTGAAAAGCGAGCGTAAAGATATTATCTCGCAGGCTAAGGCTGAGGCAAAGAGATTGCTTGATGATGCCAATAGGAAGATAGAAAGAACAATAAAGGAAATAAGGGAATCACAGGCTGAGAAAGAAAAAACAAAGAAAGTCAGGTCTGAGCTACAGGAAGCAGTCTCTGATTCAGGCAGCGGGAGTGAAAGTGATGAGAAGATTGATCGAAAAATTAAGAAACTGAGAGAGAAGGAGAAGGATCTTAAGAAAACACAGGCGCTAAGGGAGCTTAAGAAGGATGAGACTTTGGCAAAGACTAAGGAGGAAGTATTGGAAGACAGGCCATTGAAGGTAGGAGATAAGGTTATGATTGAAGGTGCTTCATCTGCTGGTGAGGTGAGTGAGATAGGAGGTAAGAAGGTGACCGTTGAGTTTGGTAATATAAAGACTACTGTTGATGCGAAGAAGCTTAAACGAATATCTGGTAATGAATATAGCAGGATATCTAGACAAAGCAGGCGACAACCATCGCTTGACTGGGAGGTGACAAAGCGAAAGTCGCGTTTTAAACCAGAGATTGATCTTCGTGGTGAAAGGGCAGAGGCTGCTCTGGAAAAGGTACGTGAGCTGGTTGATGAGGCTATTATGGTACAGTATGCCGATCTCAGGATACTACACGGTAAAGGCGATGGGATACTGAGACACCTTATCAGAGAATACCTTTCTACTGTAGACCTGGTTGTTGACTACAGAGATGAACATGTTGAAGCAGGAGGATCTGGCGTAACAATTGTCAGGCTTGATGTTT
>CAZWLP010000066.1:6289-12979 GCA_964634565.1 uncultured Rikenellaceae bacterium
TAAACTGGTATATTATTCTAAAATTCTGTAGCTTTGAGTAGCTATGAAAAGGCCTGGAACAATAATAATGCTGATATTTGTCCCTATTGCTTCAATAATCGGGCAAATAGATACGTCTATTGCTTCATCTGTTATTAAAAAGGATCTGAATGAATCAGATCTATTCTTTCCTGATGATTCGGTAAAAGTTAATGTTGTTTCTGCCAGTAGAAGCAATAAGAACCCGGAAGAATTACCTATCACCATTTATACTATTACACGGGACGAGATTATTAACAATCAATATGTTTCACTTGCCGATGTCTTGAAGCGACTACCTGGTATACGTGTTTCACAACCTGGATCAGGCGAATTGGGCGAAGTATTTCAGTTAAGGGGTCTTATTGGTAATATGTATACCAAGATTTTAGTAAACGGGATGCCTGTGAAACCCTCCGTTGTAATTGGAATGCCGATTATGGCCCAGTTGCCTGTACGACAGGCTGAGAGGATAGAGGTTATTTACGGACCCTCAGCTGCAGTATATGGTGCAGATGCCCTGTCGGGTGTAATAAATATTATTACGAAAGAAGCCGATCGAGGTACTTTTGCCGCAGGGGATATTAGTCTTGGCCAGAACGATTACCAGTCTTTTGATTTTATGGTCGGAGGCAAGGCCGGCAGAAATAAGAATATTCTGCAGTATAGTTTCTATGGAAGCAAGACAGGCTTTAATGATATGAATATTAAGAACGGTTATGAGGAGAATTATAATCCCCTCAGCTACCCGCAGGCAAAGGGAGTAAAGTATAATATTGATGGAGAGCTATATGACCCTATGTCTGTAGAAGAAAGTATTTTATATTCAAATGGCACAACTCCAAACCAGTTTATGGAGGATTATTATCCTGAAAATTATGAGGGAAGTCTTCTGCTTCCGGCTATTGAGGAGATGCCTTCAGAAAGCAATATGCTTGGTCTCGACCTTAGGTTCAGAGACTTTTCCCTTTCATTTTCTAATATGTACAGGCGCTCGCATAGTTCGCTCGGTCAGTCGACCTACCTGTATAAGTACAACGATCCTCAGGCGTTCTGGGGCGAGAACATAAGGCGCACATCGTTAAGCTATAATAAGGACTGGACCTCGCGGTTTATTACTACCACAAACTATTCAAGTCTTAATTACAGGATGGATAACAGCACAAGTGAGGCTCTTACTTTTACAGCTTATTCTGATAAGATGTACAGGTATTCGGCTGGTAACGATATACTTCTTGAGCAGATAGTAACTTATATACCCGTTAATAAGCTTGAATTAGTAGGAGGAATATCATATCAGTTTTCAGGAAACCTGCCACAAACCAGTTACTTGCCGGAACCATTTGATCATAAGGATTACTCTGCCTTTGGGCTAAAAGTTCCATCAAATGACACTGTATCTGGTAGTTTCGGGCTTAATCCTATTACATATCATAACAGGTCGGTCTTTGGTCAGGCCTATTACGCATTTAAGAAATTCAGGTTTATGGCAGGACTGCGATGGGATTATAATTCATTATATAAAAACTCATTAAGCCCCAGGCTTGCAGCAATAGTAATTCCTTCAGAGAAGACAAGTATCAGGACCTCAATAGGATTTGCCTATAAAGCTCCGTCGCCATCATTAACCTACCAATCGCTTGCTTACAGGGGAGGGCCCGATCTTGACAGCCTTGTTTACCTTCTGATACCAAACAGTGACCTGGAGCCGGAAAGATATATGTCGATAGAGCTCGGCCTGATAAGGAAGGTATCTAAACGATATAGATTCGATATCTCAGTTTATTATAATGAAATAAGGAACCTGATCTTCGATAGTGAAATAGATATTAATAATATTAACCTGCCACTTGCAGTTTCAGAAACTGATTTTTCGAATCCTACAAAGAAAGTAAACTTAAGTGATGCTGTTTCGAGACTATATGGCCTTCAGGCTACGATGAAGTGGGAGAATCTTATAGAATCGATAAACCTGGATGCTGAATTGAGCCTTACCTTTGCACAGTCGAGTGAAACATTTCCGGATGTAATTAGAATAGCAGGTGACTTTTTAAGCGATTTTACTCTTACACCAAATCATTTCGGGCAGTTACATATTTCGATGAAACCTGTGGATAAGCTTTATGTTTCAATGTCGGGAATATGGGAGAGTAGCTGGTTCAGGGTGCTTTTACCCTTTGGAGATATCTATAAGTCTATATTTAAGAAGGCAGATGGTTATTATACAATGGATATACTTACCAGGTATAGTTTCAGTAATGATGTGAGTATGTTTCTGAAAGTAAATAATGTTTTTGACGAAAAGTATGGAGGTATAGGACTGAGCAGGTTGAATGCAGCCCTGCCATATAATCCGCAACTGGGAAGGAATATAAGGTTTGGTATTACTTACACATGGAATTAAAATATTTGATTTCTTCTATGAAAAGATCTTTATTGATATTTTTTGTCCTTTCAGTCATGCAGGCAGCTGATGTCTGTGCTCAGGATATCAGTGAAAATATTAAATATAACTCAGATTCGATTAAGGCAGTTAGCCTGCTTAATTCGGGCATTAATTTATACAATAATGGTGATCTGGATTCAGCTATATATTATTTTGACCAATCACTTCAGGTGGCTGTAAATAATCACTATCCATTAATAGAAGCAGAGAATTATTTTTATGAGGCCAGGTTAATGGACAGCCTTAATGAGTGGGAACTTTCACTCAGATATTATCTTAAATCATCGGCAATATTTGAAGTTAAAGGATTGCCATTACGTGTAGCAGAAATCTATAAGCTGATCGGATCAAAGTATTTTGATTTCGGGGTCTACGACAAAAGCCTGGAATATGCTGAAAGGGAGTTTGAACTATATCCCGGAGATGAATATATCAACAGGATCTCTGTATCTCAGATTGCGGCTTTGTCGGCTTTTCTCGGAGACGATTTTGATAAATCAATCGAATGGTATGGTGTGTGCTATAAACTTTCTGTTGAAGAGGGTGATACACTGAGAATAATTGAGGCTCTCTACGGTATTACAGGAACGAAAGTTAAACAGGGCAGGGAATTGGAGACCAGGCAATATCTCGAAGAGCTGCTGTTGCTACAATCAAGTCTTAACGATGCAAGGGGGATAGCTGACGTATATAATTCTCTTGGCTTACTGGATTTTAAAATTGGCAATATTGATGGCGCTATAAATAATTATACAACAGCTGCCGAATATTATATTGTATCGGGAGGCGGTGTTGAAACAGCATATTCTAATCTTGCTATCTGCTCTCAGAACAAGGGTAATAGCAGGCAGACAGAGGAGTATTTTGAAATGGCCCTTGATGCTGCCTCAGGCAGCGGAAATATATCAGAAAAGGCGCGGCTGGAGCATATCCTGGCTGTATTTAATTATAAGAAAGGCGATCTCTATCATGCCGAATATTATAGTCAGTCCGGTATCGAATCGGCAAAGGAGGCCGGTAATTATAAGCTTCTTTATAAGCTCTACCTAACTTATTCGGAGATTCTTGAGAGTGGAAATGATTTTGTAAAGGCTCTGGATAATTATGAAAAATATCTCAATCTCAGAGACTCCCTGGCCTTTGAACAGAGGATTAAGGAACAGGAATATGAATCCATCAGGTCGCGGATGGAGACCTATGAGCAGCAGCTACGGCTTAATCTGGCAGACGAAGAGCTAAAGGATCTTGCGCTAAGAAATCTAAGGATTGAAAATGAAAAAAGAGCTAATGACCTGAAGCTTCTTGAAAGAGAAAATGAATTAGCCTCTCTTGAAAAGGAACGTTTGCAGCAGGATGTAGCCCTGGAGAAGGAGAGATATAACAGTGCAATGCAGGAGAAGGCCATAATGGTGCTTGAACAGCAACGCCTTTTGCAGCGTCGGGATTCAATATTACAGGAGAATGAAGCACGCGGACTGATGCAGGAGAACAGGTTATTGGAGTATGAAGCTGAACAGCAGCAACATGAGATAGAAAGGGAACAGCAAAAGCGGCGATGGGCTATTTTCCTTGCATTATCTGCAGGTTTTTCGCTGATAATAATTTTATTAAGTCTTATTTCAACCAGGCGTAAAAACACCATACTTACAGCACAGAAAAAGATTATTGAGGAAAAGAATCTTACTATTACGGATAGTATTGAATATGCCAGTCGTATTCAAAATGCCGTATTGCCGCCGGCGGGATTTTTAAAGGATTGGGGCTTTGATAGTTTTATTATGTTCAGGCCGAAGGACATTGTTAGCGGAGACTTTTACTGGGGGGCTAAAAGTGGTAGTCTTCTATGTTTTGCCGCAGCCGATTGCACCGGTCATGGTGTGCCAGGAGCATTTATGAGCATGCTTGGAACAGCTTTTTTAAATGAGATAATTAACAGCCGACAATTTACCAATGCAGCAGATATTCTTAACCAGCTCAGGAACGAGATTATTACTTCTTTAAAGCAACGTGGGGTTGAAGGAGAGGCCCAGGATGGAATGGATATAGCCCTTTGTATTTATAATCCTGATAATAATGTACTGCATTTCTCAGGTGCAAATAATCCCCTTTACCACATAAGCGGGGATAGCATCGACAGGATTGGGCCGGACAAGATGCCAATAGGAATACATGTGTCGCTCGATAAACCATTTACCAACTATACTGTCAGGCCTGAAAAAGGAGATCTTATTTATCTCTTCTCCGATGGTTTCGCTGATCAGTTTGGTGGCGGGGAGGGAAAGAAGTTTAAGTACAAGACATTCAGAGATATGCTGCTTGAGGTAAAAGATCTGCCCCTTGATCGTCAGAAGGAGATAGTGGAGAATAGATTTGACAGCTGGAAGGGAGAACTGGAACAGGTTGATGATGTTATCCTGATGGGTATCAGGTTCTGAGTTATTGCATAAAAAAAAAGCACCCTTTCGGATGCTCTTTTTTCAATTTTCCCAAATCTTCATTTAATACACTCTTACTGAACCATAAGATGATTTAATATTTACCCTAGAATCACTCTTACCGCTTCCCATATTTGCCTCTATGGATTTTCGGTTATTATCGTAGATTCTCTGAATTATCTCTGCATTATCTTCGTCGAATGACAGGTTTCCATATTGCTGGCTCAGTTTCATCACATATGATGCATCATCATCGATATCAAGAGAAACACTGCAATACTTTGATTCTATATTTACCAGATCAAAGCCGCTTGTTATTCTTTTAACCTTTATTGAGCCATACCCGGTATCTATATCGAGCTTGCCACTAAGGGTTCCAAACTCAAATCCTGTGTATCCTCCCTCTGCAACAAAGTTAGTAATTTCTATTGCCTCGATATGATCATACTTGGTCTCGGCAACAATGGTACTTACTTTATCAACATAGAGTTTAGAGTACTTGCTGTCTACAAGCAATGCATTTGCTATACCTATGTTAACACTGGTCGCATAACGAAGAGTGAGTTCTGTCCACCCAGACTTAGATATTTCAGCTTTCCCGTATGAAAGTGAAATAGAGTTGAGCGGCTTCTCTTTGCCTCTGGAAAGTTCTCCAATAAAGAGAGATCCGTACTTTACAGCTATTTGAACATGTCCTGACAGCTCGCCGATCTCAACATTGCCATACTTATTGGCAAGTTTAATATTGAAATCAGCTGGCATCTTAACAAGGTAGTCGATAGAAAAACGTCTATCCGGACCTCCTTTAAAAGAAAAGTTTTTGTCAAGATTGGTCGTGGCTCCAATGGTGTTATCATTGTTGCTGAATTCGATATCTATCATCGATAGATACTTTTCAGCCTTGTCGAGCGAGGGATATTTTACAGTAACAAGAACTTCAATAACTACTTTGTTTTCGTTCCAGTTTTCTATAATTACCTCACCATAGCGATTGTTAATTTCCAGTAAGTCTTTACCCTCGACACTAAATTCTTTTGAGAATTTTCTGTCTACTTCTTCAGCAAAAGTTGAAAAAGAGAGTAAAAATACAAACTGAACAACCAACAAGCTAATTACTGTTTTACAACCTGACCGTTTCATAATTTTCGCTGTTTATTTGATTTTCACTAGTTACTTCCTTCAATTGTGAGAGAATATAGTTCATCACTTCTATTTTTCTCTGGTAATGTGCTATCATCGCATTAATAACCCGTTCATCATTCGGGTTTGTATTAAGATCTTTTTGTAGTTCAACATACATGTCATCCATTTCAGCTAGCTCATCCATCAACATCTTGTTCTGATCTTCGTTACTTATAATGTCGAGTGTTGTGAGCTCATTTTCCATCATGTTTACCTGCTGAACATAGTAATGCTCTACCTGCTGGTACTCTGGTGACACCTCGCCAAGAGTCATTCTGTTGGCATCAGGTGAAACAACCTTTTCCCAGACCCACATTGAGGAGATAGTGACGAGTATCGCCACTACAGCTGCCTTAAGGAGGTAGGGAGTTAGATTAACCCTTGCAGGGGCCACATAAGTGTGAGCCTCCAGTTTGGCAGTGAACCTCTCAAAGTGACCATCTGACGGCTCATAGCTATCGAATGCTCCTTTGTTCTCTCTGATTAATTTTTCAATATCTTTCATACCTGACTGTTTTATTAAACCCTTATCCTGCTACTTAATAATTTATATTACCTTTTACATTCATCTCATTAAGTAGTTTTGCTTTTGCCCTGGAAAGTTGTGAC
>CAZWLP010000067.1:0-12393 GCA_964634565.1 uncultured Rikenellaceae bacterium
ATCTTTCTCAGAGAAAATTCTTCATGGCGATGCTGTTTTGAGCCATACAATAAAAGCATAATCTTAAATGCAAAACAAGCAGTTAATAGAAGCTGTAAGTCAGCACGGGTTTGAACTGGAAGCTGATATAATTGAAAAGGCTCGCTTGCCTATTCAACGCATGCTTGAATTATCACCCAGGCCCTAAAAATTTAATAATCCAAAATATTTTAGTTCGAAAACATATCAGATATGAGTGAGTTAATTAACAATTCAAGGTATAGAAAAGATCGTTTAAAAGAGTTGATCCTAAGTTTGCATGAAGGGGCAGCTCCTGAAAAAGTACGGGAAGAACTGATCACAACTCTTAAATCAATTCCATATGGCGAGGTGGTGGAAGTTGAACAGGAGCTTATCAGTGAAGGTCTCCCCGAAACGGAAGTACTGAAATTATGCGATATTCACGGTGAAGTGCTTGAAGGGCATGTGGATCAGAGTGGAGCTAAAGAGATTCCGCCGGGTCATCCAATTGATGTATTCATCCAGGAGAACAAGGCAATTAATATGGCGGTAGATAAAGCAACAGATCTTCTGAGATCCATCGCTGAAGTACCTGATGAAACTTTTAATAATTTCGTGCTGGAGCTTCGTTCCAGCTTCAATGATCTTATGGACATTGATAAGCACTATCAGAGAAAAGAATACCTGGTATTCCCATATCTTGAGAAGAATGATATTACAGGCCCTCCCATGGTAATGTGGGGGAAGCATGATGAAATCAGGGATCAGTTAAAAGGTTGTATTGCTTTATTAAGGGAAGAGAATTTGTCAAAGAAGGATCTCGATGATGCCCTCGAATTGATTTACTTTCCCGTATTAAAAACCATTGCAGATATGGTTAAAAAAGAAGAAGAGATATTATTCCCCATGAGCATGGATGTACTTTCTCTTGACGATTGGTGGAATATTCACAAACAAACTCTTGAATTCGGTTTTACGCTCTACGATCCTGAGGTAGATTGGAAACCTGAAGGAATAATTGATGCAGATCTTGATGAAAAGATGGTCGGTAGGAATGGTGGTTCTGTAATGCTGCCTTCAGGCAGTTTCAGCGCTGAGGAACTCCTGTCTATTCTTAATACTTTGCCCGTAGATATGACCTTTGTTGACAAAAACGACAAGGTCAAATACTTTAGTCAGGGCCAGCACCGAATATTCCCGCGCAGTCGATCTATCATAAACCGTGACGTACGCTTGTGTCACCCCCCCGGAAGCGTTGATATAGTTGAAAAGATCATTGAAGATTTCAGATCAGGAAAAGAATCGCATGCACCCTTCTGGATTCAGATGAAGGGAAAATTCATTCTTATAGAATACTATGCATTAAGAAACGATAATGGCGATTACCTTGGCACACTTGAGGTTTCCCAGGATCTTACAAATGCACGGGAACTGAAGGGAGAAAGGCGGATATTATCCTATGGTGTAAACAATAATGAAGTAAATGAATAAGATAATTATCACACCAAAAACGAAAATATTTGACCTGTTGGAGGCTTTCCCTGATCTGGAGGAAATACTAATTGAACAGGCACCTCAATTTGAGAAACTCCGGAATCCTCTCCTTCGAAGAACCATTGGAAAGGTCACAACACTCAGTCAGGCTGCAGCTGTTGGGGGATTAAATGTAGAGGAGCTGGTAAACGTATTGCGAAAGAAAGCCGGTCAGTCTCAGTTATCTGATTTCGATCATCAAGATTCCAATTACAATACTCAAAAGCCCGACTGGTTTAGCCAAAGACGGGTCACCCAAACAATTGATGTACGTGATATTCTTCACGAGGGGGAACAGCCAATTCATGAAGTGCTTTCTTTGGTTAAGAAACTAAAAAAGAAAGAAATTCTTGGCATCATTGCTCCTTTCCTGCCTGCTCCACTTATCGACAAAGCTAAAAGTTTGGGTTATCTGCATTGGATCGATAAGAAATCCGAAGAGGAGATATATGTTTATTTTAAGAAATAGACCGAAGTTAGTACCACCAAATTGAGTTTTTCCTGGAACTGCCCATATGTGCCTTTAAGACAATTACTTTCGTGTTCACTAAATTTTATAGTAAATTTGGTATCCAGAAATAAATTTTAACCAAATGAGAAGTATATTCAGATTATTTGTTATAGCCCTGATTATTAGTTCATGTAGCGGAAAAGAAACCGATAAGTATCCAGTACAGAAAGCAGACTGGGAAAGTAAACAAACGAATATTGAGAACTTTGATGACCTTTCTCATGGGAAAACCTATCTCCCGGTTTACTCACACATATACCATATACATGAGCATCGGACATTTGATCTTACAATTACTGTTAGTATTCGAAATATTTCACTAACTCAATCATTATATATCTTTAAGGCTGATTATTATAATACCATTGGGGAAAATATCAGACAGTATATTAAAGAACCCATTTTTCTAAAACCATTAGAAACCATAGAGATAATAATAGATGAACAAGATATTGAGGGTGGTTCAGGTGCGAATTTTGTTTTTGACTGGGCGAAATTAAATGATAAAAATCCGCCCCTATTTGAAGCAGTAATGATTTCAACCCACGGACAACAGGGATTGTCTTTTACAACCAGAGGAGTGCAGATAATTGAATGAAATACAGGGAGCCTTAAGCTTATCAGGCTTAGGATTTCTATGTTTATAAGACTAAGCGCTCTGCCCTATCCAGTTTATTCAAATCAAATTTAATAATTGCTAATCCGGAAATTCATAGGCTGCAGAAAACATAAAGGTTTTGTCTGATTTATCTGCCCAGCTTCCCGTTAATCTGGAAGATTCATGAATACGTAGATTTCCCTGTGCATTTAATGGGTTCCTTTTCGGCAAACATTTACTTTGCTTAAGAAAGGGACAAGGGAAATGCCTGTGAGCTGGTTAAGTTATTTGGCCTGGATTTAGTAGATTAGCACTTGCAGAAACAACCCATTTGAGACTACAGTTTAAAAATACTTGCCAATGTCAGAATTTACAAATACAGGAGAAAGCAGGCTTCATAAACTACTGGAGGTATCCAGACTATTATTGGAAACGGGTAATGCATATAGCTTTATAATTGAAAATGAGGAATTTATAGATACTGTCGTTCCAAATGATTTTATCACATTGTTTGATGAACTTGTAAAGGAGGGATATGATATGGGAAGGATGAAGATACTTACGAATAAGGTATTGAATATCTTCCGTATTCCTATTGAAAGCTATAAGAGAATAAGTCCTGAGCCGGACTCCTTCCTGGATATTATGGAGCAGAACAACCGTGAGCTGGTAGTTGTCCTGGAACAAATCCGCCCTTACTATAAAGCTTTTGTAAAGGATATTGGGAATAAGGAGCTTATCGTACAGTTAATAGATCTTTTCAAGAAACTTGAAGTTTTCGCCGGGCATTATACTATAAAAGAAAATGTCTTATTCCCTATTATCGAAAAAAGATGGAAGGATTACAGGTGCATTCAGATCATGTGGTCTTTTCACGATGATATCAGGCGAAATATTAAATCAGTTATAAACCAATTATCAGGTAATAACCTGGATTTTAAAGTTTGTAACAGGTGTGTGGGGGATGTTTTCTTTAATATGCTTTCAATAAAGTTTCGTGAAGAACATATTCTGTTCCCATATATCCAGAGTACGGTTGACAAAAGTGAGCTGGAAGATATGAATATGGAGGCTTATAAACTTGGTTACCCGTATACAGAACCACAAGCACCACTGGAAAATGAAGAAAAAGCTATACATGAAAACGGACTTATAGATCTGGGTACAGGTAATGTAAGCGCTGATCAAATCAAGCTTATGTTTAATCATCTCCCTGTAGACATTACATATGTAGATGAAAATGATACAGTACAGTACTTCTCAGCACCTAAAAAGCGGATGTTCCCGCGTACAACTGCCATAATCGGACGGAAAGTAAGTAACTGTCACCCACCTGAGAGTGTTCACGTAGTAGAACAGATTGTCCAATCCTTTAGAGCAGGTAATAAGGATAAAGCCAGTTTCTGGATTAATATTAAAGGCACCTTAGTTCTTATACAGTATTTCGCAGTAAGAGACGAGAGTAATACTTACAGGGGGGTAATAGAAGTTGCACAGGAAATAACTGAGATAAAGGCCCTGGAAGGTGAAAAAAGGCTACTCGACTGGTAAATCGCTTCTTTACAAAATAAATTTTCAATAAAGATAGTGTGGAATATTAGTTTATTTGCTGTCACTTTCCTTTATGGCAGTTTCAACCATCATTATAAATTTGTCTAAGGAAACTCTATGAACAAAAGCTGCGGTCTTAATTGTTATAAATCGAGTTATAAATTTTCGTAAGCCAAATCCACCTACCCGCTTTACTCCGAATATTTCCATTATGTCTGCTATGTCTCCATATTCCTTTAAGATATCTGACACATAAGTTTTCTCTGTAATTTTCATATTCAACATTTATTTACTTGATTTTTTATGATTATTCTTGCTTGTTTATACTATATTTTAGAGTCTGTTTTGTTCTTTATAAGGTTGGTGCTAACTGTCCCGATACTATTATAATTTCGCGGGCCATTGCGCCTTTATTCCGGATCTAACGCCGCTCAGGAAATATCTGCTATAAGATCCCTGGAAGGTGAAAAAAGGCTACTCGACTGGTAACCTTTTTTGGTGACAGGAACACTTATCTTTTATGTTCCAGCCACTGCTGAACTTCGATAAACGATTTGTTTTTGAATGCATATTCCAGAAATGAGAATACTTCCTGTACATTCCTATCTTCTGTATTATTCAATTCTTTTAGAAGCATGGCTCTATTATTCCTGTATTCGGTCATGATAAACCATAGTATATTGTAGTCAATATGAAAAAGGTTTATCATCTCTGAAAAAAGTTCTTTTACAACATGTTGATATAGATTCTCCTTAGACCTGTAATAGTAATGTATTGCAGCCTTATTAACTCTTGCCCTCCCTGAAATTCTTTGAAGGGTGGCACCATGGTAGCCATATAAAAGAAACTCTTCTCTGGCAGAATCAAGTATTTGCTGTTCAACAGACATATTAAAAGCTATATTTAAATTTCAGGTAAATCATGTCATTATTATCATACTGGCCAAACCTGCCGCTCTCACCGACAAATATATTGGCCCCGCCAAGAATTTCAAATCCGTCCGAGAAAGCCCAGGTAACCTTTGGCCTAATCAGTGCATCTTCACTATTTATCCCTATATATGAGAATAGTTCAACCCACAATCTCTCTCTGAAAAAATCTTTTTTTGCCAGGAAGGTCATAGTGCTCTCAAACTCATCATAAACCAGTTCTTCATCATAATCGAGGATATACTCCTGGATAAACTGAACACTCAGCTTTACCCCTGCCAGAGTATAATCGAGTCCAGCCATATAGTGTAGATTGTTCTTTTCGATCACTGCGTCAGGCACAGAATTATCAGTGGTCTGGAAATATCTTCCTGAATAATATGCTCCTTCTCCGCGAAATACAAAACCGGCCACAGGAAGGCTAAAACTTCCACCTCCCATAGTTACTCTATGATACTCAGGTCGTGCTGTTATACCTGTAAGCTGCATGGTATTCGGGTCAATTATTCTGGTCAGATGTAAGGCCGGATCGTCGTAGAAGAAAGATCCCCCAACAAGTTCAAAGTCAACGGATGATGCCATTAGAGAGTATCTAAGATAAACTTCGCTATTTTCAAGGCTCGGAGTTATCTCTGAGGTAGAGTAGTCAAAATCAGGCACTAAGGGAAACGACATAACGGGTTGCCATATTGATCCATCAGCAGGCATCTGAGTAGGTGTAAATACAGGTGCCCAGACGGCTTCTATTGTGCTGTTTCCTTTAAAATAGTTAAGTTTCAAGGAAGTAATTCCTGTTCTTATCTCATCAAAATCAGGCAGCAGAAATTCCCTCAGGTCCTTAGGTGATACAATATCTGTAATAAATACACCATCAGCCTTTCCCCAGATAATCTGCTGCTTCCCTAACCTTATGTCGAAATTATTAAAGTAGAGATCCAGGTATGCCTCACGTAAGCCCATTTCAATACCCTTATCAAAATATTGATAGAAATAAGGATTTACCTTGAATGCTATTTTATCTGTCCTATGACTAAAATTGAGATTTAAGGTGTTTTGCACTATAGAAAATTGACTGCCATCATTTAGAAGAACACCAGTGTAGTTCCTTGCGTAGCCGGATATATCAACTACATCTGTTTCCTGTCCAGCACCCGACAATGTAATAAGCAGGGCTGGAATTGCAAGTATTAAAATCCTTAATTTCATAGTATTCTATTTTATATTGTTCTGGTTTATAGTTTATTGACCCATGGTCATACTTCGTTCTGTAAACTTGCTATCAGCAATACCCTGATTAATTTTTACATTTTTGAATTCAATAGTTGTTGAATGGTCTTTCTGAACATTATGCATCTCAGTTTCAAGAATGGTCCAGAAGCCTGAAATGTTCTCGGATTTATTGATCGACAAAATTTTAAGTAGTCTTCCATCTTCATCATAGAATTCACGTTTCAGACCCAGGTAATTATCTTTCATAACCCAGGTAATAGTCTTTGAGTACATATATGCGTCATCTATTGGAATACTTTCAACGACATAGCAGTCTTTACCGTTAACAGTTTCACTGCGCAATAAAGTATGCGTATCCTGATCAGGGTGCCGGTCGCCGAGATCGTCATAAGTAAAATCAGATCCCATAAAATAGTCACTCTTGCCGTCGCTCGAGATGCGTTTTGTTCGCTTAAGTGCGGGTAGATAGATCCACTGGTCATCGTCGTTACCGCTGCTGTAACTCCAGCTCATAAATGAGGTTCCCTTAACATCAGCAGGAGATGTAAAATACATTATCTTCTTTTCAGTGCTGCCATCATCCTTTAGATATTGTTTCAGCATTCGAACCCTTTGCTCACCACGTTTATTAGTAAGCTTCATAGTCAGTTCTCCCTGTGTGTCGTCTCCTCCAGGGTTATTGTAAACAGATTCCATAATTTGCTTTCCGGTTATCTGCCCGGTCATGTCTGATGCCGTTCCAAAAAGAAGCATCACAGTAATACTCAAAAATAAATTCATTGTTTTCATATTTTCTATATTTAGTTATTTATCAATTAATTACAGCTATTTTATCAGGGCAGGAGAATGTTTACTCACCTTTTTTACTATACCCTTATTGTTTGTTTTCAATTTCACCTATAGTTACACCCCTGACAAAAACTCTTCCCACGTATATTAAAATCATCATTATCGAGAGCGTCCCAATAAGGCTCGTAAACATATTTAGTGATACAAGAGCACCCAGGGTGCGGTTTGGAGGAAAGACTGAGAACAGCAGTACCATAAAACCGGCTATAACAACTATTGCATTAAACAGTATTGCTTTCCCCGTCTGACCCATTGTAGCATAAATAGCCTCCAGCGGTTTATCATTAATCTGTAAGTTCATACGGTAGTGCTGTATGAAATGGATGGCATAATCAATACCTATTCCTATGGCAATGCTTGAGAGAAGTGCTGTTGTAGTACTTAAGGGGATATTTAAGAGTCCCATTACGCCAAAGCTGATCAAAGCAGTTATTACTATAGGGACTGCACCAATCAACCCTGCTCTCCAGCTCCGGAACATGATAATCAGGAGGATAATTACAGTGACCAGTGACAAGATCAGACTCATTATCTGACCCTGGAGGATAAGATCTGTAAATACCAGTGCTTTATATCCAGACCCGGCATATTTCATTTCAACATCCATGGTACTGAAGCTATCTTCAAAGGCTTCTATTACGCCAAGTGCTTCCTCTATAGTTTTCGAATCGTCCCCTTTTAACTGAAAAGTGATATTTGTGCGATTATAGTCGTAGTTTACAACTTTCAGGAGATTTTCAGGATCGCCAGACATCTCATATAGAAGCATATACTGAGCCACCATATTTCTGCTTTCTGGTATAATGTAGAACTCATCCAGGTCTGCATTCATCACCCTGTTCATTCTTTTCAGGTAGTCGGCCAGGGAAAAGGAGTTGCCAACCTTCGCCAGTTTTTCGGTATGGTACTGCATCGAATCTATTAAGCTTAGAACCTCAGGTTCTTTGAAAGCATTTTTGTGGCCACTTTCCAATATTACATTAAGAGTAGATGTTCCGCCAAACTTGGTATTAACAAAAGTATCTGTAAGGACAATATCACTTTCTTTCTCAAATTTGTCCAGGAAGCTTGAGTTTATCCATACTTTTTGAATGCCGATAATTGATATCAATACAATAGCGGCCACGATAATATAAACAGATCGCTTCTTTTGAAGTATTTTGTCTGTATACCTTCTGAATCCCGATTCCGGAGCAGCTTTTTGAGTCTTATCAGTATTTCCAACCCTCTTATTACGATACCCACCAATTACGACAGCAGCCGGAAGGAACAACATGGTCATGAGGAAAGAGATAAATATTCCGAAGGCTGTAAAAAGACCAAAATATTTGATTGGGAAGACCTGTGAAGTAAGTAGTGATATAAATCCAATCATTGTTGTAAATGCGGCCATAGACAGAGGTCTCCACAAACGGACCACTGTGTAGTGAACAGCTTCTTTTCTTGACGCAGATGGATGACCAGCCAGATATTGGTTTAGATGGTTATAAAAATATATTCCATAGGCCACCCCTATTGCAATTAGCATAACAGGAATCATTGTCGAAACCGAATAAATAGGTACGCCTAAGGCCGCCATAAGTCCGAATGTCCAGATCGAACTTATAAATACAGTAAAAAGAGTTGCTCCTGTAGCACGAAAACTACGGAGCAGAAGGTACAATACCACTGCAATAACTAATAATACTATTGGCACCATCCGCTTCATATCAGCTGGCCCGAGAAGGGCCATAGAACCCTCAACAATAGGACGACCAGCAACATATATCGTTTCTGTTTCACTTTCAAATGAATCAGCAAACCCGATAATCATTTTATAAAAATCTTCAGTAAACGGACTTTCATTCATGCCGGCAACAATCAGCGCAACAGTCTCATCCTGTGAAACCAGCCTGCCAGCTACCATATCATTAGTCCTGACATTAAGGTGTAATTCCTCTAATTTCTCTTCAGTTTCAGGGACTTTTGTATAGAACGCCTTTACATCGAGTCCATCCTCAGTACCGGTTATATTATCAGCAGTGTATAAAGACATTACATCGATTTCGTCAAACTGATCCATTTCCTGCAGTTGCTTTGTGATATCCTTGATTTTTTGGAGAGTCTGGCTATTGTATATTCCCGTTTTGTTTTCGATAGCAATAAGTATCCCGTCTTTTATATTAAACCACTCCTCCGCCTGATCGCTATAGATAAATGCCGGATGGTCCTTGGGCATATACTCATCAAGATTTGTTTCCATCCGTGCTTTATGTTTCATTGTCCGTGCAAAAATTCCGGTTACAATAAGAATAATAACGACAATCGACCAGGCCATTATCTTCAATCTGAGTTTTGAGGTTTTCATCTTTTATGTGTTTGTTAATATTAACTAACTTAATATATATATATTTAACAGCTAAATACTGCGATGCATAATACTACAATAACTTTGTCTGGGAAGTAGGTCTGGGTGATTTTACAACCAGGATTCTTGCAATTCTATCTGAGTTATTGAAGAGGCAATGAACTTCACCTTTTGGACTCTCTGCAAGGCAATCTTGAGTTACATCGACCCTCTCCTCTCCAACCAGAATCTCAGGGATTCCTTCAAGTACATAGAAAAACACATCAACTGGCGTAATATGAGGTTTAAGGGACTCACCAGGCTGAAGTGTAATGTGCACAGCCTGCGCATTCTCTTTATCATATATTCTCCTTACATCAACCTTGTGAGGTGTCTCTGTAATTGGGGTGTCTGCTACTTTAATAGTTACCATGCCGTCTATTTTATTATCATTATTTTAAGTGAATCAAGCAGTTCTTTGCCTTCAGTATTAATATTAAAACTATATCCTGAAAATTGCCATTTCTTAACAAAAAGCCTCAAACCGCCAAGAATCAGGATAGCGAGGTGCTTAGGATCAATATCTGTTCTTATTTCACCATTTGCCTGGCCTTCAGCAATTATAGCTGATATAGCAGAATGGTTCCTTTCGATTAAGTCTGAAATCTTTTCTGTCAAAGAAGGTTCTCCCCTGAATATCTCTTCAGCAAAAATCACTGACACTAAGGCCGGGGATTCGGAGAATGCGGCAAAGTGCCTTTTAAACAGATGCTCAATCTTTTCAATTGCCGAAAAGTCACCCTTTAGCTCTTTTTCATAGATATGATAGGTATTAATTTTAAACAGATCCAGTATTGAAACCAGAATTTCCATTTTATTCTCGTAATGCCTGTAAATTGCTGGTTCAGTAACGCCAATGCTTTTTGCCAGGTTTTTAATTGTCAAGCCCTGCATCCCTTTCGTGCTAATAAGATTAAGAGCTGATTCTAGTATTTCCTTCTGTCTTTCTGTCTGCATTATAGTTTTATTTATACTGTAAATTCGTTTCTTCACTAATTAAATTCCCAACAAAGTTAGTGTATATTAACTAACCTGCAAATTATTTTGCATAAATTATCATTATATATATCTATAATCCTCATATCATACACAAATCCTGATAGTTAGAGAATAGATATTTTTAGTTTGGAAATATATATTTATAAAATGGGGTGATTTTTGAAGTTGAATACGGATATACAATCAAATAAAAACCTGAGGTCAGCTCGGTAATATGAGATATTTGAATATCACACACATTTCGCTCCCTTCACTCGCAAAAAGAGTGTTCTCTCACTACACTTAAATTGGTTTTCTTTGCCCTCCCTCCTATTATCTGTGTACTCCTCAGACCGGCTATAATAAATTACCAGGCCAATGCCATGAATCCTAAGCTATATCAACATAATGCAATTCATTATAGGAATACTGTTACATACCTATAATTAGACACTATGTTTAATAACTGCCGTCGCTCGGTAAATATTATCAGAATCACAAGAGTTTTTCAAATGCTGAATAGCATTTTTAAACACTTGCTTACATCACTACCTTATTCAAACTAAATGATAATCCAATTGTTTAATATATATTGAATAGTAAATCATTATAAGAATCCGGATGTAATTGAGATAAACAACTAACCAATGGCTGGAAATAGTATTAGTATAAAAAATATGGTCTGTCCAAGATGTGTTTCGGCAGTTAAAGCCGAACTGGAAAAGCTAAATATTAAGTACACCAGCGTAAATCTTGGCGAAGCAATTCTTGATAATCCGCTTACAGAATCTGCCAAATACAATCTTTCACAGAATCTGAATAAGCTGGGTTTTGAATTATTAAATGATAAAAACGCCAGAACAATCGAAAAAATAAAGAATACTATAATCGAATTTATCCATTATAGTAATAAGCTCGAAAGTGAATTAAAACTTAGTGACCACCTTAAAAATTCTCTTGGACAGAACTACTCAACACTAAGTAAGTTGTTCTCTGATGTTGAAGGGATAACTATTGAGAAATATATGATAATTCAGAAAATAGAAAAAGCAAAAGAATTCCTGATTTATGATGAAATGAATATCAGTGAGATAGCTTATCACCTGAATTATAGCACAAGTCAACATTTCTCAACCCAATTTAAGAATGTTACAGGGTTATCTCCCTCTCAGTTCAAAAAGGGAAGGCCAAATCTACGTAAGTCTCTGGATGAATTGTGATTAGATAATGTCTCACCATAATAACGAACAAAATTCTAAATATTTTGAACATATAATAAACTATGCTGTTCTACCTTTGATGACATAAAATCTAATAATGATTAGAAAGATCAGTCATACAATTATCGCTCTACTCATTCTTGCAACAACAGCAGGATTGACAATCTCTGAGCACTACTGTGGTGATACTCTCCGTGAAGTGTCATTTATGGTTGAGGCTGATCCATGCTGTGATATCCCTGATGATTGTTGTCATGATGAATCAAGTACTTATGTTATAGATGATAGTTTTGCGGTAAGTAATTTCAATATCGAATTTGCATTACAAATTATTTCCATACCAGAAAGCATAGAACTGTTTAAAGAATCATTACAGGAACAATACTGCACTCTGGCATGGATAGATACTCCTCCCCCACCAAAAATCAGTACTTTGCTCGCCGAAGTACAGTCATTCCTTTTATAAGTTAACTTATTGAATATTAGTGCCAGATGGATCTATCCACCTGCTGCATTACTATAATCAATACTTGGGTTGACATATAAAAGAATCACAATGCTAAATAAAACCATAAAGTTTTTTCTTGAAAACAGATTAGTTACCTTAC
>CAZWLP010000068.1:0-12350 GCA_964634565.1 uncultured Rikenellaceae bacterium
TGTGCGGATGAAGGGACTCGAACCCCCACGCCCGAAGGCACTAGATCCTAAGTCTAGCTCGGCTACCAATTACGACACATCCGCTTAGAAATCCGCTGCAAAAGTAGAAAATATTTTGAAAAAAACCAACAGGTAACTTTTATCGTCTTAGTTCGAAGTTTTTGCCAAGGTATACCTTTCTAACCTGTTCATCATTTGCAAGTTGCTCGGATGTGCCAGATTTTAATATTCTCCCTTCAAACAGAAGGTAAGCCCTGTCTGTGATAGAGAGGGTTTCGTGAACGTTATGATCGGTTATCAGAATGCCGATATTTTTTGTTTTCAGGTGAGCAACGATTTCCTGAATATCTTCAACGGCAATAGGATCTACTCCGGCAAATGGTTCATCAAGGAGAATAAAGTTTGGCTTAAGGGCCAGAGCCCTTGCAATTTCAGTTCTTCTTCTCTCGCCGCCTGATAATTGAATGCCGAGACTTTTCCTGATTTTTGCCAGACCGAATTCCTCTATCAGGGTTTCAAGCCTTTCTGTCTGTTCTTCACGGCTGAATCCTGACATCTCAAGAACTGCTTTTAGATTGTCTTCAACTGATAGTTTTCTGAAAACAGAAGCCTCCTGGGCAAGATAGCCTATTCCCAGTCTTGCTCTCTTATACACGGGATGATTTGTTATATCCAGATCGTCAAGGAAAATCTTTCCTTCATTAGCTTTTATTAAACCAACTATCATATAGAAGGAGGTCGTTTTTCCGGCTCCGTTAGGCCCCAGTAGACCAACAATCTCTCCCTGTTTAACTTCTATCGAGACCTTATCGACAACTGTCCGGCTGCGATATTTTTTAACAAGACTTTCGGTATGTAGCTGCATAATATTATAATTATTCCTTTTATTCTTTTTTGTTTTCTTCGTCGTCGGTCCAGTTATCTTCTTTAAAACGTTTTTCTTCACGCCTGATTACTGACCTGGATATCATTATTCCAATTTCGTATAAAAATAAGAGAGGGAAGCAAACCATTACCTGGCTGAAGATATCCGGGGGTGTGATAATAGCCGATAATGCCAGGATAACAACAACAGAGTGTCTGCGATATTTTTTCAGGAAAGGAGGATCAATTAATCCGACCTTTGTCAGGAAGAAAGCCAGAATTGGTAGCTGGAATATTAAACCGGCAGCCAGTGTAATAGATGAGACAGTACTTATATAGGATCTCAGGCTTATTTGATTTGTTACCTCCATACTTACATTATATGAACCAAGGAAATGAACAGAAAGAGGAACAATCAGGAAGTATCCGAAGAGTACACCTATTATAAAAAGGAGTGAAGAGAAAAATACTGCACCTGAAGCATGTTTTTTCTCACTTGAATAAAGAGCAGGCTTAAAAAACATCCAGAACTCCCAGAAAATATAAGGAAAGGCAAGAATAACTCCTGCTATAATAGATACCAGTATGTGGGTCATAAACTGTCCTGCCATCTGAATATTTATTATTTCAAATGGTTTGGAATTAATACAAAGAGCTGGTGCATTTACCTTTTCCGCAAAATTGCAGAACATCCTGTTTGTCCAGAAGTCAGGATTTTTAGGTGCCAGGATTATAGTGTCAAATACAATTTCATGGAATATAAAAGCTACAATAGCTACAAGCATAACAGCAAGTATGGATCTTACAATATGCCATCTTAGCTCCTCCAGGTGTTCCAGAAAGGACATCTCTCCACCTTTTTTCTTTTTTTCCTTAGCCATTATCTTATTTAAGTTGGAAACAAAATACAGCTTGTAAAGATAAGCGACAATAAGCTAATGACAAAAGATAAAAGGTTCAGTTATTTTCACTCAAATACTGGCATCTGATCAAAAAAAATGGTATTTTTATGTAGAGGTACCGTAGAGGTGCGTATTTGTCGGATTTAGTATTTATTAATTACTACTGTTATCGGGGTTAAGAGAATGGGAAAGAGCAATGTCTTACATGAATTCCTGAAGCAGTTTTTTGGTTTCGATACCTTTAAGGGGAACCAGGAGGCGATAATAGAAAATGTTCTGGAGGGGAATGATACTTTTGTTCTGATGCCAACCGGCGGGGGCAAATCATTGTGTTATCAGCTTCCTGCCGTTATTATGGAAGGAACAGCAATTGTTATCTCACCCCTGATTGCCCTGATGAAGAATCAGGTTGATGCAATGAGGAACTTCAGTACGGAGGATAATATTGCTCATTTTCTTAATTCATCCCTAACCAAGGCTGCAATTACAAAAGTCAGAAGCGATGTTTTAAAACAGACTACCAAGCTTCTATATGTAGCCCCGGAGTCTCTTACCAAGGAAGAGAATATAGAGTTTCTTAAAAAGGTAAATATCTCATTTTATGCAATTGATGAGGCTCATTGTATATCTGAATGGGGTCATGATTTCAGGCCTGAGTACAGGAGGATCAGACCGATAGTTGATCAAATAGGGAGGGCCCCTATAATTGCGCTAACGGCAACTGCTACACCTAAGGTTCAACATGATATACAGAAAAATCTCGGGATACTGGATGCGAAAGAATTTAAGTCTTCATTTAACAGGCCCAATCTGTACTATGATGTCAGGCCCAAGACAAATGCAACAAAGGAGATAATAAAATATATAAAGGAGAATAGTGGCAAGTCGGGGATAATATATTGCCTGAGCAGGAAGAAAGTAGAAGAACTTACAGAGACTCTTGTTGTTAACGGGATAAAAGCACTGGCCTATCATGCAGGAATGGACTCTGCAACAAGGTCTGATAACCAGGATAAGTTTTTGATGGAGGAGGTGGATGTAATAGTTGCCACAATAGCGTTTGGAATGGGAATAGATAAACCTGATGTACGCTTTGTAATACATTATGATATCCCCAAAAGCCTGGAGGGCTATTACCAGGAGACCGGCAGGGCAGGTCGTGATGGGTCTGAAGGACGATGCATCACCTACTACAGCTACGATGATATACAAAAGCTGGAAAAATTTATGCAGGGTAAGCCCATCAATGAGCAGGAGATAGGCAAGCAGCTGCTTCTGGAAACGGCATCATATGCAGAATCGTCTCTTTGCAGGCGAAAGCTTCTCTTACATTACTTTGGAGAAGAGTATGAGCCGGTAAACTGTGAGGCATGTGATAATTGTCTGCATCCCAAGAAAGAATTTGAAGGGAAGTCTTATGTAGTCAGATTTTTGGAGGCGGTAATTATCGTAAATCAAAAGTTTAAGGCAGATCATATTGCGAAAATATTAACAGGAGAGGCCAATTCGGCGATAAAATCCTATAAGCATCATAAACTGGATATATTTGGATCGGGTGACGATAAGGATGAAAAGTTCTGGAACATGGTAGCAAGGCAGTCTCTTATTGCTAAACTATTAATAAAGGAGATAGAAAACTATGGCCTCCTTAAGATTACTGAGAAGGGAAGAGAGTTTATAAAAAATCCTGACTCATTTATGCTGACCGAAGATCATGATTTTGGAGACTCCTCAGAAGAAGAAGCTAGCTATGGAAGTGGTACTGCTGCAGTTGATGAGGAATTATTCAGCATTTTAAAGGATCTCAGGAAACAATTATCGAAGCAGAAAGATGTTCCTCCATTTGTTATTTTCCAGGATCCATCGCTCGAAGATATGGCAATACAATATCCAATTACAATAGAAGAATTGCAGAATATATCAGGTGTGGGAGTTGGCAAGGCCCAGAGATATGGTAAAGAGTTTATTGAAGTTATTAAGCGACATGTGGAGGATAATGAAATTATCAGGCCCCAGGACCTGGTAGTAAAGTCTGTTGTAAATAAATCTGGTTATAAAGTATATATAATCAAGAGTATTGATAATATGAGACCCCTGGAGGACATAGCGGGCGCAAAGGGTATTGAAATGAGTGAACTGCTTACCGAAATCGAGACTATCGTTCGTTCCGGGACAAGGATTGATCTGTCATACTATATAAATAGGGTTATCGACGATGACCGGCAGGAAGATATCTTTAATTATTTCAGGGAAGAGGCTGAAAGTGACTCTCTTGACGAGGCTCTTGAAGAGCTTGGTGATGAGTATGAGGAAGAGGAAATAAGACTTGTACGCATCAAATTTCTTTCCGATCTGGGGAATTAATTCACTAAGGTTCACATAATTTGTTGCATAGTAATTGGTATTAAGTTATTACGCGACTGTAAGGAGCAACTCACCTTACTGAAAGTAATAATTTATGCTGCGTAGCGCCAATTTACGCGACAGTAAGGAGTAAATTAGCAGCATTTACCGCATCCCGTTTTGTCGTCTGTGTCACATTTAATAATTTCGCTCGTCTTTAAATAAATTATTTCAGAATATGATTTTAGAAACCGTTGAACTTAGTAAAAGATATGGCTCAATCGTGGCTGCGGATGGTATTTCAATATCTGTAGAGAAAGGGACGGCTTACGGATTGCTTGGTCCGAATGGTAGCGGGAAGACCACTACCCTGGGTATTATTATGTCTGTTTTAAAGCCCGACAGCGGATCGTTTAGCTGGTTTGGGAAAGAACCTGTTTATAGTATATATAAAAATATAGGATGTCTCCTTGAGGTCCCTAACTTCCTGCCTTATCTGTCGCTTTATAAGAACCTTGAGATAATTGCCCGAATAAGGGAGGTAGATCTTGTTTCAATCGACAGGGCTCTGGATGAAACCGGCCTTCTTACAAGAAGAAAATCCAGGTTTGATACTCTTTCACTTGGCATGAAACAGCGAATGGCAATTGCATCCACCCTGCTGGGGGATCCTGAGGTTCTGGTTCTTGATGAGCCGGCTAATGGGCTCGATCCTGAGGGGATAGCAGAGGTAAGAAATTTAATACTTCAGCAAAGGGAGAATAATAAAACTATAATTATGGCAAGTCATATTCTCGATGAGGTAGAGAAAGTATGTACACATGTTGGAGTTTTAAAACAGGGTAAGTTAATAAAATCAGGAGCTGTTGAAGATTTGTTAAAACTTGATGATCTGATTATTGTAGGCACCGACTCACCGGCGGAACTTAAGAAGGAACTTATGGCTTCAGGGAAAGTAAAAACCATTAGCCTCAGTGGAAATAAACTTGAGATAGTACCGGAAGAGGGATTCGATTCGGGATCAATAAATAAACTTGCCTATGAAAGGGGTATTGAGATTACAGAACTTCGTATTCGCAAAAGCACACTTGAAGAGCAATTTCTTGAACTGGTGAAATAAAATTTTTGATAATGCAAAGAATAATAAAACTGGAATGGGCAAAAATATCGTCCTATAATTTCTTTAAAGCAATTTTAATATTAACCGGAGTACTCTTTCTTCTGGTCTTATTTGTTATATCCAGAATAGATGTGTCTGTACCTGGGTTTTCATGGAGAAATGTATTCAGGTTTCCTAATATCTGGCAGACATTTACATGGGTGGCAAGCTGGTTTAATGTATTGATGGCTATAATGGTTATTGTAATTACCGGCAATGAATATTCAAGCAGGTCTTTCCGTCAACAGGTGATTACAGGATTGAGTCGTAAGGAATGGCTTACAGGCAAAATTATCCTGGTACTTGGACTGGCTCTGTATGGACTGGCACTTGTGATTATAGCAGGTGGCATATTTGGACTGGTATTTACCAATAACCTTGCCCTGGGTGATGTATTTATGAAAAGCGGGATCTTGTTTGTTTATTTTTTGCAGGCAATTGGCTATATGGTTCTTGCCCTTCTTTTTATTACACTTCTGCGATCCAATGCCCTGGCAATAGTTATGTATTTGCTTTATTTTGTGTTTATTGAACCCGTGGCAAGATTACTCTGCCCGGTTGATGTCAGGCCATGGTTCCCGGTTAAAATAATCAGTCGCCTTACACCGATGCCAGAATTTCTTCAGATGGCTTCATCGGGAAGTGGAAATGCGGCCGGCGATTCCCTTACATTCGAGAATATAGGAATTATGAGTAAGCAGCTTCCTGGTTCTACAAACCTAATAATGGCTGTTATATATATCCTTGTATTTGGATTACTTACCTGGTTGATAATAAAAAAGCGGGATATATAGGGATTTAAGATTCAATGATTCAAGATTCAAGGATTGAAGGGATATACTAATTTGCTATTTTAATATACCCTGGAATCACGGTATGCGAAAAGGGACGGTCCCCTGGTCAATGCCATTTGCAGTTGCCGGGCAACTCACTTCATCCATTCAAACAGGCGGTAATGTTCGCCATCCATTCCCATTGCCTGGTATGTAAGTTGTGCCCTTATATTATCTTTCTCGACATATAGTCTCAGTCCGGGTATATTTTCCTTGGAGGCTTCCTCCTTAATAAAGTTATACATATGCCTGAAAACACCTTTTCTCCTGTATTCAGGAATAACATATACACTCTGGAACCACCATATATAGGAGTTACGCCAGTCGCTCCATTCAGGTGTGATAAGAAGAGAGGCAACAGGCTTACTATCTGACTCTGTTATATAATATGTTCCTTTTGAGGGATCGCTGAAAACGGCTAAGACTCCGTTTGAAATAGTTGAATGATCCAGTTCGAGACCTTCTGTCTCCATCGCCATTTTCTGCTGAAAGTTTATTATTATTGCAGCATCTTCATTCTTGGCTTTTCGTATTTTCATTTTCCAATATTTATCTGTTTCTAAGCTTATGCCCTTTGCCCTGATCTCCGCGCCTTCCTATTTATATTCATCCCAGCTCATCACCTCCATTTCTTCCGGCTTAATATCGCAAAAGGCCATAATAAATGCACTTGCCAGTCTTGCGTTTGTTAGCAGGGGAATATTATAATCTATTGCACTTCTCCTGATGGAGTAATCGTTATTCAGCTCATTCGCTGACAGGTCTTTTGGAATATTAACAACAAGGTCGACTTTCCTGTCCCTGATAAGGTCTATTGTATTTGGCGTCTTATCTTTTTCATCGGGCCAGTAGGCTACCTGGGTTTCAATCCCGGCATTCATCAGAAACTGGTGTGTTCCCCTGGTAGCATATAATTTATATCCTTTTCCAATAAGTGCCCTGGCACTGTTTATTAACTCTACCTTTGATCTGGCCGGCCCTGTTGATAGCAGGATCCCTTTTTGAGGTATTTTATATCCTACTGAAAGCATTGATTTTAATATTGCCTCATAAAAGCTTTCGCCTATACACGCTACCTCTCCTGTCGATGACATATCCACTCCCAGCACCGGGTCGGCTTTTGCCAGGCGTGAGAAAGAAAACTGAGGAGCTTTAACCCCTACATAATCCAGGTCGAACACAGATTTGTGTGGTTTTTCAAACTCAGATCCTATCATTACGCGGGTGGCCAGATCTATAAGGTTTGTTTTAAGAACTTTCGACACAAAGGGCATACTTCTGCTGGCTCTCAGGTTGCATTCAATAACTTTAATATCATTATCCCGTGCCAGGAACTGCATATTGAAAGGGCCACTGATATTTAGCTCCCTGGCAATTTCGCGAGATATTTTCTTTATTCTCCTTACAGTCTCAAAGTATATCTTCTGAGGGGGGAATACAATAGTGGCATCTCCTGAGTGAACGCCGGCAAATTCAACATGTTCGCTTATTGCATAGGCAACTATTTCGCCTTTTCTGGCAACAGCATCAATCTCAATCTCTTTGGCATTTTCTATAAATTCAGAAACTACAACGGGGTATTGCTTCGACACACTTGCTGCCAGTTCCAGAAAATGAGTAAGTTCATCCTTATTTGAAACAACATTCATTGCAGCACCCGAGAGAACGTATGACGGCCTTACCAGCACCGGAAATCCAATCCGGTCGACAAAGTCGTGGATATCGTCGACACTGGTAAGCTCTTTCCATTCTGGCTGGTCAACATTTAGTTCATCGAGCATGCTCGAAAACTTATGTCTGTTTTCAGCCCTGTCGATAGATTGTGGGCTGGTACCCAGAATATTTACCTTATAAGCATCCAGTCGCATGGCAAGATTATTGGGGATTTGTCCGCCAACAGAGACAATTACTCCGCGCGGAGTTTCCAGGTCGATAATATCCAATACTCTTTCAAGGGATAATTCATCGAAATACAGTCTGTCGCAGCTATCATAGTCGGTGCTTACTGTTTCAGGGTTATAGTTGATCATTACCGATCTGTATCCTTCGCTTCTGACAGTATCGATTGCATTTACTGAGCACCAGTCAAATTCCACACTCGAACCGATCCTGTAAGCTCCGGATCCAAGTACTATAATCGATCTGCCGTCATTTTCGTACCATATGTCGTGCTCTGACCCACTGTAAGTCATGTAGAGGTAATTTGTTACAGCCGGGTATTCGGCAGCCAGGGTATCAATTTGTTTTACCCATGGTATTATACCCAGTGATTTACGGTACTGACGCACCGTCCTCATATTATCCTCAATATCTTCAGATTCAGAATTTAATATATATCTTGCCAGCTGGAAATCACTGAATCCGCATATCTTTAATTTTTTAAACAGATCAAGCGGAACATCCTCCAATATCTTGTATGATTGCAATTCCTGTTTTAGCTCTATAATATTTTTAAGTTTGTAGAGGAACCATCTGTCGATCTTTGTAAGATTATATATTTTTTCAATATCGAAGCCCCTTTCAAGTGCTTCAGCTATTGAAAATATTCTCATATCAGTTGGTTTATTAAGTTCTTCCTCAATATCTTCAAATGTAAGATTCTGGTTTCCAACAAAGCCATGCATTCCCTGTCCTATCATGCGCAGACCCTTTTGAATTACCTCTTCAAAGGTTCGTCCAATAGCCATTACTTCACCAACACTCTTCATGCTGCTTCCTATTTCGTGCGACACCCCCTGAAACTTATTAAGGTCCCAGCGGGGAATTTTGCAAACTATATAATCGAGTGCTGGTTCGAAGCAGGCAGTTGTGGTTTTGGTTACCGAATTTTTTAATTCATGAAGTCCGTAGCCAAGTGCAAGCTTGGCTGCAATAAAGGCCAGGGGATAACCGGTTGCTTTTGATGCCAGGGCACTCGACCGTGATAATCTGGCGTTAACCTCAATAACGCGATAATCTTCCGATTCGGGATCGAGAGCATACTGTACATTGCATTCTCCTACAATACCGATATGCCTTATTATTTTTATCGAAAGTTCTCTTAGCTTATGGTATTCCCTGTTGCTGAGAGTTTGTGAGGGAGCCACCACAATACTCTCACCAGTATGTATACCAAGGGGATCGAAGTTTTCCATATTGCATACTGTGATGCAATTATCAAAGCGGTCACGAACAACCTCATATTCAACTTCTTTCCATCCTTTTAACGATTCCTCAACAAGTATCTGAGGAGAGTAGCTAAAGGCTTTTTCAGCCATTTGAAGCAGCTCCTCCCTGTTTGCACAGAATCCTGAGCCCTGACCGCCCAGGGTATAAGCAGCCCTTATAATTAGTGGGAAACCCAGTTTATCAGATGCATTCAGGGCTTCTTCAACATTTTCAACTGCAAGGCTACTGGGTGTTTTGACATTTATTTCATTTAGCTTATTTACGAAGAGCTCCCTGTCTTCTGTATCCATAATTGCTCGTACAGGAGTACCCAGCACCTTTACATTATATTTTTCAAAAATACCTTTTTTGTAAAGTTCAGTTCCGCAGTTCAGTGCTGTCTGACCTCCAAACGCCAGTAAAATACCTTCAGGTTTTTCCTTTGCAATAACTTTTTCTACAAATTCAGGTGTTACCGGTAAAAAATATATTTTATCAGCTACTTTTTCAGAAGTCTGAACCGTTGCAATATTAGGATTTATCAGTACGGTAGATACACCTTCTTCTTTTAGTGCTTTCAGGGCCTGTGACCCGCTGTAATCAAATTCACCAGCTTCACCTATCTTAAGTGCGCCTGATCCCAGGATAATTACTTTTTTAATATTTTTATTCATTTTTTCCTTTGCCGGGGTTTGATTCTTTAGCTTTTTTAATATTATCAATAAACACATCAAACAGGAAATCTGTATCAGTTGGTCCGCCTGAAGCTTCTGGATGGAATTGGGTTGAAAAGAAGGGTTGGCTTATATGTTTCATGCCTTCATTTGTATTATCATTAATGTTTACAAAAAGAGGTTCCCATTCTTTGTTAAGTGATTTATTGTCTACCGCAAAGCCATGATTCTGTGATGTGATATAAGCTCTGTTTGTCCCTGTTTGCAGAACAGGCTGATTATGACTTCTGTGCCCGTACTTTAGTTTATATGTTTCTGCTCCGGAGGCAAGTGCCATTAACTGGTTTCCCAGACATATTCCAAATATAGGAATGTCTTCTGTAAGCGATCTGCTGATATTTTTTATTGTTGTTGTGCATTTTTTGGGGTCTCCAGGGCCATTTGAGATAAAGAGACCATCAAATTCAAGCTGCCGGTAATCAAAGTCCCATGGAACTCTTATTATTGTAGTATCTCGCTTCAGAAGATTTCTGATTATATTGTATTTAACACCACAATCAATAAGCACTATCCTGTATTTTCCATTGCCGTACTCCTTAGGTTTTTTAATGCTTACTTCTTCGACCAGGTTAATATTATTTGGATTATAAAACTCAATCTCACTTCCTTCAGGTTCAATTTTCCCCAGCATTGAGCCTTTTTCTCTCAGTCTTTTTGTTAAAGCTCTGGTATCAATTCCGTAGATTCCCGGAACCTGTTTATCAAGGAGCCACTGATGAAGGCTTTCGGCGGCATTCCAGTGACTGTAATTAAAGGAATAATCTGATACGATCAGACCGCTGATATGTATATCGGAAGATTCATGAAATTTATAAAGGTCGTCTTCCTCTTCGATTCCAGGAGCTCCATAATTGCCAATCAGTGGGTAGGTAAGGCATAGTATCTGGCCGCGGTATGATGGATCGGTAAGACTTTCAGGATATCCTGTCATAGCAGTATTAAAAACTACTTCTCCGGCTGAAGCGATAGTTTTTCCAAAAGATTTACCGCGGTATTGAGTACCATCCTCAAGTGTCAGTTTTACGTTTATATAGCGATCCATTATCTGTTTTTTACTGCTGTTTCAATATTATCAAGAGCAAGTCTGAGCGTGTTTTCCGGACAGGCAATGTTTATCCTCATAAAACCATCTCCACCCGGCCCGAACATCGTTCCTTCATTCATTCCCACACCTGCTTTATTAATAAAGAAATCGCTCAGTGCTTCTGGCTTTAGTCTCAGTGCCCTGCAATCCAGCCATATCATATATGTTGCTTCAGGTTTTACCGGAATAATTTCCATAGCTGAATGCTTTAAGCGCCCTGTAAGATAATCAATATTGTTTTGCAGGTAGTTGAGCAGTTGATTTAGCCAGTCTTCTCCTTTTTGATAGGCTGCGATAGATGCTTCTGTTCCAAAAATATTTCCGCCGGTAATATGAAGACTATCTATTTGCTTGTTAAATTTTTCTCTTATTTGCTTATCAGAAATTATCACCGACGATGTTGCCAGCCCGGCCAGATTGAAAGTTTTGCTGGGAGCCATGCAGCTTATTGTAATTGAAGATATTTCCTCAGACAGTGATGCAAGCGGAATATGCTTAAATCCCGGGAGAACCAGGTCTGAATGGATTTCATCACTTATAATAAGGATATTATATCTCCTGCAGATACTGGCTAATTCTTTTAACTCTTCTCTTTTCCAGGCTCTTCCTACCGGATTATGAGGGTTCGACAGAATAAGCATTTTTGCTCCTCCTTTTGCTTTTTTCTCCAGATCATCAAGATCAAAGCTGTAATATCCGTTTTCTTCCCTTAGTCTGTTAAATAGTATTTTCCTTCCGTGGTCTTTAATTGCAGTAAAGAAAGGAAAATAAACCGGGGGCTGTACAATAATACTATCGCCCGGCTCAGTATAAGCAAGTGTACAAATATTTAATGCAGGAACTATGCCCGGGCTAAATATGATCCATTCCTTGCTTATTGTCCATAAATATCTTTTTTGTACCCAGTTAATAAGAGATTCAAAATACTCTTCTCTCCTTATGGTGTATCCAAGTATTTCATGATCCAGCCTTTTTTTAATTGCCTCAATTATAAAGGGAGGTGTACGGAAATCCATATCTGCCACCCACATGGGAATAAGCTTATCATTCCCAAATACTTCAGATCTTAAATCGTATTTAACACAGTTTGTTCCCTGCCGGTTAACAGGATCGTCGAAGTTATATATCATATCCCAGAGTATAAATCCGGGGTATAAAGATAAAGATAAAAGATATAAGGTAAAAGGAAAAAGGAAAAAGTCGGAGCGAAGCGGAGATCACGCTTTGCGTGGTAAAAATGAAAAAGTAAACCGGAAACCGGGCCGAGCGATAATAAGCCTGCCA
>CAZWLP010000069.1:0-12317 GCA_964634565.1 uncultured Rikenellaceae bacterium
ATTGTGCGCGATACCTTTAAAATCCTGTCGTAAGCCCTTGCCGAAAGACCCAGTATCTCTATGGCATTCTTGAGTAAGCTTCTTCCCTCGTTGCCCGGGTCACAGTACTTCTTTATATGTGAAGAATTCATCTGGGCATTACAATATATTTCAGAAATACCTTCAAATCTCTTTGTCTGAACAGCCCTTGCTCTTACAACCCTTTCTCTTACCATAGACGATTTTTCAGATTCACCCCGGTCAGACAAATCATTAAATGGTACCGGCACAACCTCTATATGAATATCAATCCTGTCGATAAGAGGCCCCGAAATCTTATTAAGATATTTCTGTACCATGCCCGGAGAACAGACACAGTCCTTATCGGGGTGATTATAATATCCGCACGGACATGGATTCATTGATGCTACCATCATAAAACTGGCAGGGTAGTCTACCGACAGGCGTGCCCTGGAAATTGTGATGGTCCTGTCTTCAAGAGGCTGTCTCATAACCTCAAGTACACTTCTTTGAAACTCAGGTAATTCATCTAGAAAAAGAACTCCATTATGAGCAAGTGATATTTCTCCGGGTTGTGGATTTGAACCTCCTCCTACCAATGCAATACTGGAAATAGTGTGGTGTGGTGCCCGAAAAGGGCGGCAGGTCATAAGCGATCCTTTGCCTTCTATCTTCCCTGCAACCGAATGAATCTTTGTTGTCTCAAGTGCCTCCTCAAGAGTTAAGGGAGGCACAATAGTCGGTAAACGGCGGGCCAGCATTGTTTTGCCTGAGCCAGGAGATCCAACCATTATAATGTTATGCCCCCCTGAGACTGCCACTTCAAGAGCTCTTTTAACACTCTCCTGCCCTTTCACCTCCGAGAAATCATAATCGTATACATTTGCAGTCGATCTGAAAATATCATCTATATCAACTATTACAGGTTCAAATTTCTTCATGCCATTAAAATGATCAACTACATCTCCAAGACTCTCCATCCCAAAAACATTAATTCCCTGTACTACTGCTGCTTCAGGTGCATTATCAACTGGTACTATAATCGACCTGAAGCCTTCGTCTCTTGCTTTTAAGGCCACTGGCAGCACTCCTTTAACCGGCTTAAGACTTCCATCAAGAGACAATTCACCCATCATTAAATAATCATTGAAATCCCTTTTAACAACATTCTCGTTAGCTGCCAGAATAGCTATTGCAAGCGGAAGGTCAAATGACGATCCCTCTTTCTTTGTATCGGCCGGGGCCATATTAATAAGTACCTGCTTACCCGGCCATTTCAGGTTGATCGATCTGAATGAAGATTCTATCCTCTGCTGGCTTTCCCTTACTGCATTATCGGGTAGTCCGACAAGAAAAAATCTTACTCCAGGGGATACATTTACCTCGATAGTGACAATCGAAGCTTCAATACCGGATACGGTGCTGCTAAATGCCTTTACTAACATGTTTAATAAGATTGCGAGTTTTATTATTCCAATAGAAAGATAGGAAAACGAGATGAAAGGAAAAAAAGAAAAGTATAAAAAGGTTAATAAACAGCCCCTTAGCTGTTGTTTACAGGCTTTTTTGTGTTAAAAGTAGAATACAAATATTTTCTGATCTTAGTTAATCCGGGATATATTAAAGCAAAGAATACTTTAATTAATTATTTTTGTAGCCTAAAGACCAGATATGAGTTTGATAAGTACATTTCAGAGAAAGATAAATAGAATTCCCTTTATTGACAGAAGAAATAGAAAGAAGCTACCACTGCCATATGAAAAGGATGGAATAATTTATCGATTAATGAATTCCGATGATTCTATTGACGAACTAACTTCATTAATAAACAGGGCATACGCAAAACATCTGAAATCCGGACTAAACTATGTAGGAGCTTTGCAGGATAATGATGTAACACGTTCGAGGATTAAGAATTCATATACAATTATTGCAATTTTTGAGAACAGGATTATTGGAACTGTAAGCTATAAACCACCATGGGAATGCCGTGGATCTAAATGGTTTAATAAACCTGGTGTAGCAAAATACAATCAGCGTGCAGTTGATCCTGATATGCAATCGAAGGGGATTGGTGGAACCTTTGTCGAACTTGTTGAGCAAATTGCCAGATTACAGGGTGCAAAGGAAATAGCCAGCGACAATCCAGAAGTATTAGAGCTGCGTACAAAGAGGAAGATAAAACATGGTTATCGCATAATAGAATATCACACATGGAAGGCCACCAACTACAGAAGTGTAATCCTGAGCAAGAATCTTGAAAAGTGATTTAGTGATAGTTTATCAAACAATCCGTCCTCCAGGAAGAAGTTAAGTCCTATTATTACAAGCGATACCTCAATAACTGAAACTGTGCTGCCAAATGACCTTATAAGCATTCTTTTGTATTTACAAGATTATTCTGACAGTCAGATATACAATAAATATCCTGGAATTAATTAAATCTAAAGCCTGCTTTTCAGGTAATTTAAAAAAGATCTATAATCTGTATCAATCTTTTTATAGGACTCTTTCCTGTTTTCTAACTCGATAAATGAAGCTGGCTTTTCAGGTGATATCCCGGTGCATTCCTTTACTATATCAGCAAATTTTGCAGGATGAGCAGTTTCAAGTACAATCACTTTGGACCCTGAATTATATTCTGATTTAAAAGCATGCAGTCCTCCCAGAGCAACTGCTCCATGTGGATCTACCATTATAGCAAGTCTTTTAAAACTATCCTTAATCAAATCCCTGGTATACTCATCTGATATAGAATATGATACAATATCTTTTCTTAATTTATCCATTTCAGGAATACTAACGATCGCCCCTTTTTGATCCATACTTCCCCCGTAAAGTTCAATAATCCTGGCAAGATTGCTGGGGTGACCCACGTTCATCGCGCTGGAAATACAGTTTCTCGAAGGCTCAACTTTTTGGTAGCTGCCACTTTTAAGAAATTTGGGAAACTCATCATTCTCGTTTACAGAAGCTATAAATATTTCCACGGGTAAACCCATCCTGGCTGCAAGCAATCCACCACTAAGGTTTCCAAAGTTACCTGATGGTACTGAAAATACTACCTTTTCACCTGGCCCGGCAACTCTCGACCAGGCATAAAAATAATAAACTATTTGAGGTAGCAGTCTCCCGATATTTATAGAATTGGCAGAAGATAACCGGAGACCCTTGAGCTTTTCGTCTGATAATGCTCTTTTTACCAGAGCCTGGCAATCATCAAATTTTCCATTTACTGCCAGGACTGAGATATTTCCACCCAGGGTTGTCATCTGCTTTCTCTGCAAATCAGATACTTCATTTTCGGGATACAAGATTACCACCCTTATCCTATCCATACCATAAAAAGCATTGGCAACCGCACTTCCAGTGTCACCTGAAGTTGCAGTAAGTATAATGATCTCTTTATTCTCCTTTTCCAGAAAATAAGAAAAGACCCTTGCCATAAACCTTGCTGCAAAATCCTTAAACGAAGCCGTTGGACCTCCATCCAGCCTGAGTATATGCAAACCTTTTTCAACTTCTTTAAGACCAACTTCAAAATTATATGCACTCCTGCAAATTGAGCTTAAAATATCCTGCTCAATATCATCCTTAAGAAATTTTCCAAGGACATTACTGGCAATCTCAGAATAGCTCATATCACTGAATAACTGCAGCTCACTATTTGAAAGGAGAGGTATTGAGGATGGCATATATAGTCCGCCATCTGTTGCTATACCCTTAATAAGAGCATCCTGGAAGTTTATCAGGGATGAACTCCTATTTGTGGAATAATATTCTATCCTGCTTATTATTTCCGGATTATCTATCATGGTAAGCGATGTTTTTTTGTTCTGATTGTTCCCCTTAATGCTAATTATGTAAAGATAATTATTTTAAGATTTACTACTCTTTTTTAATCGGATCGTATTACATTTGCGCCAGCATGAAAACTACTATTAAACTCGCTGTTTTTCTCCTTGCGGGAAGAGGAAGTCGGATTAACAGGTACACAGAAAATATACCCAAATGCCTGATTGAGATTGGCGGAAAACCGGTATTGCATACTATGCTTGATAAGCTTGAGAGAAGGGGAGTTAAGAAAACCATTCTGGTTATTGGCTACCTTGGCAATAATATTATTGAATCAATAGGTTCGAGCTGGGGCGCTATGGAAATAGTATATGTGGAAAATAAGATATGGGAAACTACAAATAATATATACTCTCTCTTCCTTGCCAGTAATATGATAAAAGATAATTTCTACCTGATTGAAGGAGATATTATTATTTCAGATGATGCCTTTGATATGCTTAAAGGCGAGCCTAATTTTATGGCAGTAAGTAAGTGGGAAAAACACCTGGATGGCACTATGGTGGATTTAAACGATAACATAGTAAAGAGTTTCTTTCTTAAAAAAGACCTGGCAGAAGTACCGGATATTACAAGACTGCATAAAACCGTAAATATTTACGGCCTAAGACTCGACGATTATAAAACTTTGATTCAACCTGAGATGGACAGGATAATAGGCAGCGGCGAGACAGGTATTTATTATGAAAAAGCATTTGCCAACCTTGTAAATTCGGGTAAAATTGAATTCAGGGCAATCGATTTTAGTTTGTCTAAATGGGCAGAAGTTGATAATGAAGACGACCTCGAATATGCCAGAAATCTGTTTAATTACTAATCAAGAATCTCCCTTACGCTGCAATCAGAAGTTCTGAAGTCCCATTCTTTAACAGGAGTGCGCCAGTCTTTTCCATAATGCTCCTCCAGGTATCCTTCGCTATCAGCCGGTACAGAAAAATCATAACCTGCAAAATTTACTCTCGAGAGTTCGCTGTAAAACCTGTGTGGAACAGCCTTCAAGACAGGAGGGTTTAATCCGACAGTCCACTGATATTCATCACCAATGCGCTTTTTTAAAAAGATATCCAATAGAATATCTTTCTTTACCCTGGCGAAAAGATTGATGTGCTTTACCTTAATAATTCTTACATCTCCTTTCTTAAAACATGCCATGTCTCTATTATAATACTTAACTCTGACAAGGTAACCTCTTAATCGAAGTCGCCATAAGGACTTTAATAGTTTCTCCTCAAACTCCCGTGTAACTGTTATGTCAAGGTCATTATCCCATGGCAATAGACGCTTTTCGCGTATTATTCCAAGCAGAGTGCCCGCCTCCAGAAGATAAGGAATACCTGCCCTGTCGAGTAAACGACAAACCTTACGAAGCATGCTAACAGCATTCTTCCCCTTTCTTCCTTCCAGTGTTAAATTCCCTGACATAATAATTTTCTCTTGTCCAAATTTATAAAGAAAATATTTTAGATTTTGCTATTTAATATATTTGTAATATATTTACCCATCTGGTTAAACCTTTTAGTTTATCCATATATTTAAACCAAGCGATTAACAACATGACAAAACAGGATAAGCTTACAGAAGAAAAAATATTTAATGCCGCAACTCTTGAATTTGAAGAAAAAGGAATGGAAGGAGCAAGAATGCAGGATATTGCTGACAGGGCCGGAATAAACAAGGCACTTCTTCATTACTATTTCAGGTCCAAAGACAAACTTTTCTTAGCAGTCTTCGATAAGCTGGCCGAAAAAATGTTTAAGAAATTTGCAGGCATATTTGAGACAGATCATCCGATAGAAGAAAAAATGCAATACTTTTTTGTTGAGCATATTTCCTTCCTCGAACGTAACCCCATGCTTCCAATGTTTATTTTAAGGGAGATTAACAGGAATCCCGAATTACTTGATAAGTTTATGAGCCGGATTAATTTCTCAAAAATAAAGAATGGGATGAGTAAAACCCTTACGGAAAACTCCATCTCTGAAAAATACCTGGGCCATATTCTGGTATCAGTTGTTTCGCTGAGTGTCTTCCCGATATTAGCCAGGCCCATAATAAGCGGAATACTTGAACAGCAGGATATCAATTACACAGATTTTATTCAACAGCGCAAAGAATTCTCCCCAAAATTTATAATGAGCATTATAAAAGGTATGGGTGAGGATATAGATTTAAAAAACGAGTAAAATGAAAAACCTCAGATTAGTACTGCTTACTATATTTATTATTCATGCACCATTTATAGAAGCACAGGAAACAGTAACGCTGCAGAGTTGTTATCAGGATGCTCTTTTAGCCCACCCCTTTGCAGGTGAAAAACAAATTCAGCAGGAGCTGTGGCAAATTAAAGATCAGAACATTGTATCATCGTGGTATCCGGGCATAAGTGCCGGAGCCAATATCCTTTATAATACTAACATAGTAAACCTGTCTGATGCCCTTTCAGAGATTCCTATACCAGGAATCCCTGACAACATTGGAGGAATGCCCCACGACCAGTACAGAGCGACTCTTGATATCAACCAGGTAATATGGGATGGGGGCGCAATAAAAAATAGTCGCGAGCTCGAAGAAGCAAGCTTACAGCTCAGCGAACAGGAAATAGAAATCGAACTATATAAAGTAAGAGAAAAAGTAAACAGCACCTTCTTTGGGCTTATACTTCTGAAACGGCAAAAAGAATTACTAAACATTTACCTGGTTCTTTTTGAGAATAAAATCAGTAATATAGAGTCTGCAATCGAAAATGGGATAATGTTGCCCAGCGACAAAAATTCTATTCTTGCAGAACAGATAAAACTCAGGCAGCAGATAAAAGAAACCGAAATAAGGATTTCTGCCTACTGCGAAATCCTATCAGATCTGACCGCTAAGGATATTCAATCAGATACAGAGCTGATTTTACCTGATTTGTCTGTTAAAAAAAATCAGGACATTAACAGGCCTGAACTTATGGGTCTGGATTTTCGCATAAGGCAGCTGGAAGCTGGAAAATCATTAATAAAAAGCAGTCGTATGCCCAAGGCATTTGGTTTTGCAACACTGGGCTATGGCTCGCCACCAGGAAATGATTTTTTTAACGATGAATTTGGAACCTACGCAATTGTCGGAGCAGGTATAAGCTGGAAAATATTTGACTGGAACAATAGCAAAAGAGACAGGCAGAAAATTGAACTTAACAAAACATTACTTGGAAACCGGAAAACAGACCTGGAAGAAAATATTAGCAGGGCATTATTAAACAAATACTCAGAAATAGAGTCATATGCCTCAATGCTCGTAACTGACATGGAACTGATTAATCTGCGAAAATCAATAAGCTCAGCCAGCGAATCGCAATTTAATAATGGGTCGATTACATCCACAGAATACTTAAGTGTTCTGAACCTGGAAAAAGAAGCTATTCTGTCTCAGAATATCCACCAGGTCAATTATATTAAATCACAGGTCGAATACCTGAATATTTCAGGAAATGAAATAAAGTAAAACTTAAATACCATAAAATGAAAAAGTCCATAATTCTTTCTACTATAATAATACTGCTTATCTCCTCCTGCAACAAAAAGGTGGATGAGGCAGATGCATGGGGAAATTTTGAGGCAACTGAAATACTTATATCTGCCGAAACAAGTGGAAGGATTCTTCTGTTACCTGTTGAAGAAGGTGATATTTTATCACAGGATGAGATAGTCGCACTTATCGATACTTTATTATTTTCAATGCAACTTGATGAACTCGAGTCATCAGAAAATGCAATTAAATCGAATATAAATACTATCTCATCTCAAAATGAAATCTTCAGACAGCAAATATCAAATCTTGATGTAAATATTTCAAGAATAAAAAACATGCTCGATGATAAGGCAGCCACACAGAAACAATATGACGATCTGCTTGGTCAGAGGGCGGTTCTTGAGAAACAAATACAGTCAAATAATACCCGTAAAGCCTCTGTTGCCAGCGAATTAGCTGTATTGGAGTCGAAAAAAGATCAGCTAAGAGAACGTATTTCCAGATGCACGGTTATTTCCCCATCAAAAGGTAACCTAATACAGAAATATGCTGAAAAGGGAGAGTTAACGGCAGCCGGAAAACCACTTGCGAAAATTGCTGATCTGAGTGTGATGAAGTTAAAAGTATATATAAGCGGAGCACAGCTGGCAGAAGTTAAAACAGGCGATAAGTGCCGGGTAAGAATTGATAAAGGCGAATCAGACTACTACGAATATACCGGCCAGGTAATAAATATCTCTGATAAGGCAGAGTTTACTCCTAAAATTATCCAGACAAAGGAGGAAAGGGTGAGCATGGTGTATGCTGTTACTATCAGGGTTGATAATGATGGTAAGATCAAGAGTGGCATGCCTGGTGAAGTGATATTTAATACTGAATGGGATCTGAGATGATAGAAGCCACTGATATCAGTAAGTCTTTCAAGGATACCCTTGCGCTGGATGATCTGAGTTTTTCAATAGAAGATTCAGAGCTATTTGGCTTTATTGGTCCTGATGGTGCAGGTAAAACAACCCTTTTCAGAATTATTACAAGCCTACTTCTTCCCGATAAAGGAAGAATGTCAGTAATGGGGCTTGATGTGGATAAAGACTATCGTGAGCTAAGGAAACATATAGGATATATGCCCGGGAGGTTCAGTCTCTACCAGGATCTTACAGTAGAAGAAAACCTGAAATTCTATGCCACGGTTTTTGGAACAAAAATCGAAACGAATTACCACCTGATTAAGGATATATACTCTCATATTGAGCCATTCAGAAAAAGACTCGCCGGCAAATTATCAGGCGGGATGAAGCAGAAACTGGCCCTGTCATGTGCCCTGATTCATGCTCCCAGACTGATAGTCCTTGACGAACCCACAACAGGAGTTGATGCAGTTTCCCGCAGCGAATTCTGGGAAATGCTGCAAAACCTGAAAAAAGAAAATATTACCATAATTGTTTCCACACCCTATATGGATGAGGCAGATCGATGCGACAGGGTTGCCCTGATCCAGGATGGATCAATACTGAAAGTTGATAAGCCCTCGCGTATCCCGGAGAAATACGGGTCGAAACTATTTGCAGTTTCCGCAAACCAAAGGTATAAGCTTATACAAACACTCCGGGGACATAAACAAATTGAAAGTGTAAATGCCTTCGGGGATTCTGTTCATATAACATTTCTCGAAGACAGGATCGACAAAGATTTTGCCTTATACCTTGAGACAGCTGGATTGGAAAAGGTGTTAATCGAAGAGATCAAGCCAGGTATTGAAGATACATTTCTTAAACTTATTGAGAAGAATGGAGTCAGATAACAATGCCATAGTAGTCAGGGATCTTGTTAAGAAGTTTGGCTCTTTCGTGGCAAACAACAGGCTGAACTTTGAAGTAAAGAAAGGTGAAATATTTGGTTTTCTTGGAGCCAACGGTGCAGGTAAAACAACTGCAATACGAATACTTGTAGGGCTTTCTTCTCCCAGCTCCGGGGAGGTTAGCGTAGCGGGATATAACGTTGCCAGATACCCGGAGAAAGTAAAAAAACATATTGGTTATATGTGCCAGAAATTTTCACTCTATGAAGATCTTACTTCCGAAGAAAATATAAGGCTCTACGGAGGAATATATGGTTTATCCAAAAAGGAAATTCTGCAAAAGAGTGAAGATCTTTTCTCCAGGCTCAACTTTAATAAATACCGTAAAAAATTAATTGCAGACCTGCCACTTGGTATGCGCCAGAAGCTGGCATTTTCGGTAGCTGTATTTCATAATCCCGAAATAGTATTCCTGGATGAGCCGACCGGAGGAGTTGATCCCATAACAAGAAGACAGTTCTGGGAAATGATCTACGAAACTGCCTCTAAAGGAATAACAGTATTTGTAACAACTCACTATATGGATGAAGCTGAATATTGTGACCGGATCTCAATTATGGACCAGGGAGAGATAGTAGCCCTGGATACTCCTCTGAATCTTAAGAAGAAATATAATACTGAATCTGTGGAAGAGCTCTTTATCAAGATAGCCCGACCAGTTAAATAGATGATATGAAAAGATTCCTGGGTTTCGTAAAGAAAGAATTCCTCCACATCTTCAGGGATGTGCGTACAATGATTATTCTCTTCGGTATCCCTGCTGCACAGATTACTATTTTCGGTTATGCTGTTCGTACTGATATAAAAGATGCAGGGATTGCAGTTGTTGACCTTGCTGACGATGAAATCACCAATGATATTATCAGCAAACTGTCATCCTCCGATTTCTTAGTATTAAAAGGCAAACTTGGTTCTGTAAATAATATAGATGAGGCTTTCAAAACAGGAGAGGTAAAAGAGGTTGTGATATTTGGTGAAAACTTTGGAACCGATCTTGTTACAAAAGGGAAGGCAGAGCTTGGCATTATTGCAGATGGTTCTGAACCAAATGTGGCTAACCTTGTAACCAACTACACAAGGTCTATTATAAATAGCTACCTGCTTGAATATAATATAAATGAAGTAAGCGGAGCTGCCCTTATCCTGCCCGAAGTAAAAATGTATTACAATCCGAACCTGCAAAGCCAGTTTATGTTTGTGCCAGGGATAATTACCCTGGTCCTGGTATTGATATGTGCTCTTATGACCTCGGTAACCATTACTCGTGAAAAGGAATTTGGTACAATGGAAGTACTGCTTGTTTCGCCTTTAAAACCAATACATATTATTCTTGGAAAGGTCACACCCTATTTCTTTCTGAGCCTGGTAGACCTGGGAATTATTCTCTTGCTTTCATGGCTTGTTTTCGATCTCCCAATACAGGGTAGTTTAGCTCTGCTGCTTTTTGTAACGACGATATATATCCTGCTGGCACTTACACTTGGAATACTTATCTCAATTGTATCCAGAACAATGCAACAGGCAATCTTTATTTCACTAATAGGTATGATGTTACCAACAGTGCTCCTCTCAGGTTTTATCTTCCCTATCGAGTATATGCCTGAAATCTACAATTATGTTACCCTGGTTATGCCTCCCAGATGGTTTGTAACCATTATAAAAAACATTATGGTAAAAGGTACAGGTATAGTTTACATATGGAAGGAAGTATTAATTCTCACAGGAATGCTTTTATTCCTTATTGTACTGAGTGCTAAAAAATTCAAAATAAGACTACAATAAAGAAGGCAACAGAATGAGAACCATAATATATCTTATCCGCAAAGAATTTATACAGATATTCCGTGACAGTTTTATCTCGAAAGCAATATTTGCTATCCCCATAGTACAGCTGCTTATTCTTGTACCGGCTGTAACCTTTGAGATTAAAGATATAAAGATGTGTATTGTTGATAAAGACATGTCGCCAGCATCAAGGGAGATAATATCCAGACTACAGGGATCCGAGTTCTTTATAATATCAGAGATTACATTTAGCGATAAAGAGGCAGACAGTTTCCTGCATTCAAATAAGGGTGATCTTGTTCTGAAGATCCCGGTCGGTTTCAGCCGAGATCTGTATACAGAAAAACAGGCAAAGGTAATGGTTCTGGTAAACGCAATAAATGCTACTTCAGCACAGCTCTCCTGGGCATATATCAGTGGAGTTCTGAGAGATTACAACAGCAATATGGTAATGGAATCGCTCCACAGCAATACTATTAAACCTTTGGCAGGTATTAATATAAATAACAGGTTCTGGTATAATCCCAGTCTTAACTACAGGCACTATATGTTGCCGGGAATACTGGTCCTGCTCGTAACAGCTGTAGGGCTACTGCTGGCAGGCTTGAATATTGTAAAAGAGAAAGAGTCAGGTACAATAGAACAAATTAATGTTACACCCATCAGGAGGTATCAGTTTATTGTTGCCAAGCTTGTCCCCTTCCTTATTATAGGCTTAATAGATTTAGCCTTTGGTCTTGCGCTGGGCAAGCTGTTTTTTAATATCCCCTTTAAAGGTTCACTTCTGCTACTTTTCGGGTATGCATCTATATATCTTATTGCAGTACTTGGTCTCACTCTGTTCTTCTCGGCGATTTCCTCTACGCAGCAGCAATTGCTCTTTGTTGTATTTTTTATCCTGATGATATTTATTCTGATGAGCGGCACTTTCACTCCCGCTGAAAGTATGCCCCTGTGGGCCCAGAAATTTAATGCTATAAACCCAGCGGCATATTTTGTAAGAGTTATCCGTATGATAATGTTGAAAGGATCCGGACTAAAGGATATTATTCCGGAAATCAGAGGTATACTAATCCTGGGAGCAGCAACACTTACAATGGCAATAGTTGCCTATCGTAAAACAGCATAAAGAAGGTTGAGATGGTCTCCTGCGGAGCCCAATAGTTGAAACTGCACTGCGTGCAGGTAGTTTGTCAGGTTTAATATATTTCTGCTATCATTTTAAAAGCAGGCTGCTTCTGACAGGCCAGTGGTCGGAAATAAATATTGAATCTTTTTTAATCTTAAGAGTCTCATGGGTGTAAACGAC
>CAZWLP010000070.1:0-11884 GCA_964634565.1 uncultured Rikenellaceae bacterium
GCTAAGAGCTGAGGGCTGAAGTATTAGAGAGAATGAAAATAATAGTTAATAATAGAATAATATGAAAATCAAAATTTTTACAATAGCAGTACTATCAGTAATTATAATGGGGTTTAAGTCGGATAAACCTGCATACACCTTATTTAACTCCGAGGGTAAAGAGGTAAAGTATTCAAAGATAATTGAGGAAATAGCTGAAGCTGATATTGTTTTCTTCGGTGAGCTTCATAATAATCCTATTGCCCACTGGCTTGAACTAGAGATCACAAAAGACCTGTTTGCAGTAAAAAAAGGTGAGCTGGTGCTGGGTGCAGAAATGTTTGAAAGGGATGATCAGTTAATTATAGATGAATACCTTTCCGGGCTTTATGATGCTTCCAAGTTTGAACCGGAAGCCAAACTCTGGAAAAATTATAAGACAGACTATAAGCCATTAATGCAATTTGCAAGTGATAGCAACCTGTACTTTATTGCAAGCAATGTTCCCAGGAGATATGCATCCATGGTAAGTAAGAAGGGATTTGAAATATTAGACACATTATCAGACCAGGCAAAATCATATATCGCACCTCTGCCAATAGAATATGACCCCGAAGTAAAGTGTTATAAGAACATGCTCAATATGATGCAAAATGGTGAAGACACTCCTGCGCATGTAAATGAAAATCTGCCTAAAGCCCAGGCCCTGAAAGATGCCACAATGGCTTACTCAATATTAGAAAACTGGTCGGCAGGTAAACTGGTAATACATTATAATGGGTCCTACCATTCAAGCAATTTTGAAGGAATAATATGGTACCTGAATCGTTACAGAGCTAATCTTAAAATTATAACACTCGAGACAGTTAACCAGAAAGATATCAGCAAACTCAGCACGGAAAATATGGGTGTGGCATCATATATTTTTGCTGTACCTAACAGTATGACTACCACCTATTAACTGAACGGAAAAGCGAAAATCATTCAAAGTACATGTGCTGACTTAAAAATTCTTACCTGGGAGTTTTTAAGCATTGGATTTATTTAGGTTTTGAAAACATATATTAGTAATATTGGCTTTCAATTACCAGGCAATGAGCAGCACCTATAAAAAAGATCTTCAGTATTACAAATTCTGCGCCTATGGTTTTTTAAAGAACCAGAAATTTTATGAGCCCTTCTTTTTGCTCTTTCTGCTTAGTAAGGATATAACATATCTACAGGCAGGCATACTCTATTCGATCAAGGAAATTACTATTAACCTGCTTGAAATACCTGCCGGAATTGTAGCCGACTCAGGAGGCAGAAGAAGGTCGATGCTTATTTCGTTTACTCTATATATAAGTTCATTTATAATCTTTTTTCTTGCCCCTGGTTATACATTTCTGATCATCGCAATGATTATTTTTGCCATGGGGGATGTTTTCAGAACGGGAACTCATAAAGCGATGATATTCGATTACCTTGAGCGTAATGGATGGAGCGATTACAGGGTAGACTATTATGGTAATACCAGAAGCTGGTCTCAAAAGGGCTCTGCCATATCTGCCTTAATTGCTGCGGTAATAGTAATAATCTTCAAGGATTATCCGATAGTATTTGCCTTTGCAATTATTCCCTACCTGCTCAATTTTATAAATCTGATTACTTATCCGAAATATCTCGATGGCGAATCACAGAAGATAAGACTTAAGGATTTCAGCTCTAAACTTTCTCAGTCTTTTAAAGCCCTTATATCAAATCTAAGACAACTATCCAGAATCAAAGTATACCTGAATTCATCTCTTGTAAGCGGAGTATTTAATGCAACAAAGGATTACATCCAACCACTTATTGTTTCTCTTGCAGTAATTATAGGCAGTTTTCCCGGTCTTGATACTGAGAGCAGCAGCTCACTGTTTATTGGTTTAATCTACTCACTTATTTTTATAATAAACAGCGTTGCCAGCCGAATATCCGGCAAAACAGCTAAACTATTAGGTTCTGAATTTAAGGGAATGAATTATACCTTTCTGGCCTTTATATTTATTCTCGCAGGCACTTCAATTTTCTATCAGGCTGACTTCCTTTACCCGGCCATTTTGATGTTTGTACTTCTGTATGCAATTGAAAACCTGCGCAGGCCTATTTCTATAGCAACAATATCATACACATCAAATAATAAAAATCTTGCTACATGGCTATCGGTTGATTCACTTTTAAAATCCCTTGCAACAATGATTATAAGTCCGCTTATAGGACTTGCAGCCGATAAAATTTCACCGGGAGCAGGTCTGGGAGTACCTGTGTTAATACTTTTTGCCTTTTACTTCCTGGTAAGGCTAAAAGACTGATTATCAAATACTGAGCTGGCCGGAATTGTCAGCCCTGGCGAGATTTCGTGTTCCGGTTGTTCCACCACCCTTAAGAGTAAGCTCAACAGGTTTATTGGTTTTCCATTTACCACGTGTAAAGTCAGGTACTTCGATAGAATCTGACCTGTTAGCTATCGACCATTCGCTAAGTGGAGTAATACAGCTCCAGGCAGCGGCATCGTATACATCCATATCCATCGGCAGTCCATTTCTCAAGCAATCAATTAATCGCCAGTCCATTATAAAATCCATCCCTCCGTGTCCGCCGACCTGCTTTGCCATCTCTCCAACCTTCCTTACAATTTCAGGAGTATAAGTATCCCATAGTTCTTTCATCTTTTCTTCATCTGCCAGCTCATGACCAAAGGCAATATGCTGCAATGGCCATTTCTGAGCAAAGGCCTTTGTTCCACTTATCATATGTATCCTTGAATATGGTCGTGGTGAACTGACATCATGCTGCACCATAATCGTTTTACCATGATTGGTACGAATAAGTGATATATCCATGTTACCCCTCATATCCCATCCAACAAACTGCTCGAAAAAAGGATCTTCTTTTGCCTTCTCTTCAATCTTGTACTTAAGGGTAAAATCATCAGACATTATGGCTGTCAGGTAATCCATTTTATCGCCCCTGTTAATATTCATTGCCTGACATACAGGTCCAAGTCCGTGCGTTGGATATACATTAGCCTTTCTTTTATTCTCGTGCATTCTCCACATCTTTGTATATGCCCCATCGCTCATCTTTTCATCCTGTGGCTTATTAAACAGCCAGTAATCCAGATCATGAATATAGGCTCCTTCACCATGTACCACTTCTCCAAACATCCCCTGGCGGGCCATATTCAGGGTAAGCAGCTCAAAGAAGTCGTAACAGCAATTTTCGAGTATAACACAGTGCTTCTTTGTTCTTTCAGAAGTCTCAACAATCTGCCAGCACTCCTCAAGGGTTTTTGCAAGTGAAACTTCAACCGCAGCATGCTTATCTCCTTCCATTGCAGCCAGAGCAACGGGAACATGCCAGTTCCATGGAGTAGCGACATATACCAGATCAACAATGTCGCTATTACATAATTCTTCGAATCCCCGGTCACCATTAACAAATTCCCTGGCAGCAGGCAAACCAGAGTCATTCAGAATCTTTTGTGCCCCGTCGACTGCTCCCTGCCTGATATCACAGAGTGCCGTAATTTCAACTCCATCAATATATGTCATACGCTTTACAGCACCTGAACCCCTGTCGCCAATACCAACAAATCCTACCCGAACTGTTTCTATTTTTGGTGCTGCATAGCCGGACATATTAAATTCCATTGCGGGACTCTTCTGTGCCAGTTCCTTAATATATGACAGTTTACTCTGATCCGTATTTCTCGAACATGCAATTTGAGGCAGTCCCACCGCAACAACTCCAGACCCAAGTGTAATATTTCTGATAAATGATCTTCTGTTGGTTTTCATATTGGCTAAGTATTATTTTAAAGTTGATCCATAATTTGATATCCAAAATATAAACATAAATTATTATTAAGGAATATAAGTATTCATAACTATCTAAAGAGATCAGATATCCATCCGGCAATATCATTAAGTACCTCAGGACTAATTGTCTCTTCAATTTGTGAATATTCATTCAGAAGTCCGGTTTCGCAATGCTGAAAGAGATGATTCAGGTCGGGATAAATCCTTGTATCAACCTTCTTACTATTACTCTTTGCAAGGCCATTACTTATCCCTTCAATATTAACATCGGCAAGCACCTGGCAGTCTTTAGAACCGTTAAGAGCAAATACAGGACAGCTTACTGATTCAAAATAATCTCCCGGATCTGCCATATAAAAATACCTTAACCACCTATATGATAAAGGGTTTATTGAAGTCCCGATATTTGTAACAATCTGATCTACTATCTCACTTTTATAGCCCTTTTGAGAATAATAATATCGAACGGTATCTTTAACTCTTTCAACACCTCTTGTAATATTTTCATTTTCTTCTATAATATCATATATCAGGCTGTTAATAAGCTGGCTTTCTTTTATTGTAGCCTCGGGCACCCCATTTAGGCGTGATATATATTCGGTCTGATCCTCAATTATTGTCCTTCCCGAACAACCCGGTCCTGCCAGGGTAATTATAAAAGCCAGATCATCTATTCTGGCCGCCAGCATAAAAGCTATTAATCCTCCCTCGCTATGACCAATAATCCCGACTTTGGCCGGGTCGACAAAATCAAGTGTTTTTAAATAATCTGTTGCGGCGCTTGCATCATCAGCAAAGTCAGCACTTGTTGAACCTTCAAAGCTTCCACCTGATTTTCCAACACCCCTGTCGTCGTACCGTAAGACAACTATTCCGTTTCGGGTAAGAAAATCTGCCAGAACTGCAAATGGTTTATGCCCCATCAATTCTTCATTACGATCCTGTGGTCCTGATCCGCTTACAAGAACAACAGCAGGATACCTGCCTTTTTCTGAGGGATATGTAACTGTTCCTGCCAGATTAATCTTAGCCACTGGATTTCTGAATTCCATATCCATCGAACTATATGGAAAAGGAGGCTTTGGTTCCTGTGGTCTATTAATAGCTAATTCACCCCTGCTCTTTTTAAGGTCGAGATTAAATTTTCTTCCTCCCTGAGTCCATGTGCCGGAAATTTCATCTTCTTTATCTATTACACCTGCATACTCTCCTGCCAGGTTTGGAGCTTTTATAACAATAGTATCTGCAGTTAAGATAACATCCCCAAGAGGAATGCCTTTTGCCCCCTGATCAGGGCTATCCATAGTAGCCATATACATGTTACCATCCTGGAGCTCCAGATTAAATACTATTCTAAGTGTAATACCTCCGGCATCAATAGATCCCAGCCATGAACCCGATATATCGGTCTGGCCAGCCTGGGGATAAACATTAAAAACCGATAAATAACAAGTTAAAGCGATAAACAATAAAACTCTTTGAATATTCATAATTTCTCTATTATCAAAAATATAATCATACCTAATAATGCTTATAAATAACCCTTTTGTTTTTTACTGATCCAAAACAGGCTAATAAAGATCGGAAAATTTAAGAACTCATCAATAATCAAATAATAATTATCTATTATTACATAAACAACTCTTTTTCCTACATTTGCTTATAATTTCAGAGGACTAGGATATGAAGAAGGTACATGAAATATTTGAAAAGGAAGCGCTTGCAATCAGGAATATACCCATAGATGACAACTACGAAAAGGTAGTAGAACTGATTTATAAAAGAGTACACGAACTGGGTGGAAAAGTAGTTACAAGCGGCATGGGTAAAGCAGGCCAGATTGCAATGAATATGGCCACAACACTTAGCTCAACAGGAACACCTGCTATATTTCTGCACCCCAGCGAAGCACAGCATGGAGACCTGGGTGTATTTCAAAAAAATGATCTTCTCCTGGCTATTTCCAATTCGGGAAAAACCAGAGAGATTGTTGAACTGCTTGATCTGAAGGAAGAGCTTTTTCCCAATATGCCGGTAGTTGTAATAAGCGGAAATCCGGAAAGTCCGCTTGCTGCCAGTGCTGACCTGCTTATAGAGACAGGTAAGCCTGAAGAAGTATGCATAATCGGACTTACCCCCACTACTTCTACAACAGTTATGACTGTTATTGGCGATGCCCTGGTTGTACTTATGCAGGAAAAAATAGGATTTACAAACAGCGAATATGCTAAACGGCACCACGGTGGCTACCTTGGCAAAAAAGCAAGGAGGAATTCAAAACAATAATCTTATCAGTTATAGCCCTACAATTTCGTTAACTCCCTTAAGAATAAAATGTGGTTTGTAAGGAAATTCATCGGCTGTTTCTCTGGACGATATACCACTTAATACCAGGCAGGTATCGATCTCCGATTCAATACCGGCAACAATATCTGTATCCATTCTATCTCCAATAATAATTGAATCTTCACGCCTGCAACCAAGCTTCTTAAGAGCCATCCTCATCATTAATGGATTTGGTTTACCTATAAAGTAAGCCTGTTTGCCTGTTGCTAGTTCTATCGGAGCAATAAGAGCCTTGGTAGCAGGCACAATACCTCCTTCGACAGGACCAGTAAGGTCAGGATTTGTTCCAATTAGTTTTGCCCCTTTCAGTACTAGATTTACTGCCTGCTCTATTTTTTCAAAAGAATAGCTTCTCGATTCTCCTATCACAACATAATCAGGATCAATATTATTCATTGTGTACCCAACATTATACATTGCATTTATTAATCCTGTTTCTCCAACTATAAATGCTGTTCCCTTTGGTTTTTGAACTGATAAAAAATGGGCCGTTGCCAGCGCACTGGTATAGAAGACATTTTTCTCGAGATCGATTCCAAGTCGCCCTAACTTCTCTTTCAGTTCAGTAGGTGTTCTTTCACTTGAATTTGTCAGGAATAAAAACTTTTTATTCTCCTTTTTCAACCAATCTACAAACTCTGATACACCGGGTAATAATTTATTACCATGGTAAATTACACCATCCATATCGGAAATAAAACCCTTCTTATTCCTGATCTTTTCAATCATATCTTCTTTCCTCATAAGCATCCTAATTATAAGCACAAAAGTATTAATTCTGAAACTTAAAATCATTAAGCTAATATTAAATCAATATTAAGTTTCATTATTACTTTTATCTACACATTGTAAGGGCAAGCAGATACAGGCAATAATAGCAGGTTCAGGCGTTCATCCCGATAAGTCATAATGCTTTTATGTGCTTGGAACGCAGAAATAATTATCTTAGATTTGATTGGTTATTTTATGTTAAATATAATTCTATAAGCCTTGTTACAAACTATCGACTGGTTAATTGTTGGGGTCTTTTTTATTATTGTTTTAAGTATCGGATGGATTGCCTCACGCACAGCCGGTAAGAATACAACCGAATTCTTTCTTGGTGGAAGGGGAATGCCATGGTGGCTATTGGGTATTTCGATGGTGGCATGCACTTTCTCAGCTGATACACCAAACCTTGTAACTGGCATGGTAAGGGAAAGTGGTGTGGCAAAAAACTGGGCATGGTGGGCATTCCTTATCACAGGAATGGTAACTGTTTTTATTTATGCAAAGTTATGGCGGCGATCTGATGTTATGACCGATCTGGAGTACTACGAACTGAGATACAGCGGCAGAGCAGCCTCTTTTCTGCGAGGATTCAGATCTTTATACCTGGGAGTGTTCTTTAATACCCTTATTATGGGAACTGTTACCCTGGCCGCAATAAAAATTGGAGGAGTTATGCTTGGAATAAAACCCTGGCAGGCAGTAGTAGGTGGTTCACTGGTAGTTATGGTTTATGCAACCCTGGGAGGCTTAAAGGGGGTAATATGGGCAGACTTTTTTCAATATAGCATAGCTATGTTCGGTGCAGTGCTGGCAGCAGTTGTTGCAGTACGTCAGCCGGAAATAGGAAGTCTTGAGAACCTCCTTACGAACCCAGCGCTAAAAGATACTATTAAGGTACTTCCGGATATGTCAAACCCCTCCTTCTGGGTGCCACTTTTAATTATTCCTATTGCAGTCCAATGGTGGGCAGTCTGGTACCCCGGTGCTGAACCCGGAGGTGGCGGTTATATAGCGCAAAGAATGCTATCGGCCAAAGACGAAAAAAATGCTATAGGCGCAACAATGCTTTTTAATTTTGCACACTATGCCCTGAGACCCTGGCCATGGATTATAGTAGCCCTCGCCTCATTGGTTATCTTCCCTGATCTTGAATCAATACGTACTGCTTTCCCTGATATAGACAGTACATACCTGAAGGATGATATCGCCTACCCTGCTATGCTAACAAAACTATCACCTGGATGGCTGGGATTAGTAACAGCTTCATTAATAGCTGCTTATATGTCAACGATAGGCACTCATTTAAACTGGGGCTCTTCTTATGTGGTAAACGACTTCTATAAGAGATTTGTAAAACCCGAAGCATCAGAAAAGGAACTTGTATTAATTGGCAGGCTTACAACAATAATCTTAATGATAATTGCAGGCCTGGTTGCTCTGTTTTTCCTTAATAATGCAACACAGGCCTTTAATATACTCCTGCTTTCCGGAGCTGGTACCGGAGCAATCTATCTGTTAAGATGGTTCTGGTGGAGGATAAATGCATGGACAGAAATAGTTGCTATGTTTGGTGCCACCGTGGTAGCAGTGATACTTGTTCTGTTTGTTCCTGACGAAGCTGTTACTACCAGAGTACTGGATGCTTTTTCTTCAAAATTATTAATAGCTGTTGGTATCACAACCTTTACATGGCTAATAACAACTTATCTTACCAGACCTGAAAAAATGGATACTCTCATAAATTTCTATAGTAAGATAAAGCCGGGCGGACCGGGCTGGAGATATGTAGTCGGAGAAGCTAAGAAGCAGGGAATTGAACTTACAGAGGAAAATGAAAAATGGGAAATGCCTCTTCAGATACTCTGCGTATTTATTGGAACAATAGTAATTTACAGTTCGCTGTTCTCAATAGGAAGTTTTATATATGGAAACAGTCTTAACGGATTAATTCTTGCTGCTATAGCAATTTTGGGAACATTTTTCCTGTTTAAATCATTCAGTAAGCTAAGAGCAAATTAAATTTAGTGAAAAACCTTAAGGAGATAGTTGATAGTTTTAAGATAACAGGATCTGTTTCAAAAATCGAAGCTTATGGCTCGGGACATATACACGATACCTATAAGGTTGAAACAAATGAAGCAGGGTGCGATAATTATATTCTGCAAGGTCTCAATAAGGATGTCTTCAGAAACATTCAGCAATTGCAGGATAATATAAGCACTGTTACAAATCATATTCACCGTAAACTGTCTGCCGAAAATATTCCTGATCTTAAAAGAAGAGTTCTTACAGTAATCCCATGCAAGGATGGTAATACTTATTATACCGACTCCTCTGGAAGCTGCTGGAGAATGTACATCTTTATAAGCAATCACAAAACATATAATATTGTTCAATCGCTAAAACATGCCACCGAGGCAGGCTTAGCCATTGGCCGGTTTCAGTCTCAGCTAGCAGACCTCGATCCCAAATCACTAAACGAGACCATAGCCTATTTCCATAATATTGATATAAGACTTGAAGCATTTTTACGGGCTATCGATAAGGATGAAAAAGGACGGGTTGAATCAGTAAGAAAAGAAATTGATTTTGTCTTACAAAGGGCCGATGAAATGGGGGTAATTCTCAGGCTGGGTAATCAGGGAAAAATACCCACACGAATTACACACAATGACACTAAATTTAATAATATACTTCTCGACATCAACGACAGGGCCCTGTGTGTAATCGATCTCGACACAGTTATGCCCGGATTTATTCACTACGACTTTGGTGATGCTATCAGAACAACAGCCAGCAGGACTGCTGAAGATGAAACTGATCTGAGCAAGGTTGAGCTGGATCTTGATCTGTTTAGAGCATACTCTGAGGGCTACCTGTCTGAGATTGGAAATGTACTTACATCTATCGAGATTGATTACCTGGCCTTTTCGCCCCGCCTGATTACATTTACTATAGGCCTGAGGTTTCTTACCGATTATATTGACGGCGACAAATACTTTAAGATACATCGGCCCGGACATAACCTTCAGAGAGCAAGAACTCAGTTTAAACTTGTAGAGAGTAACGAAAGGCATTATAAGGCAATGCAGTCGATAATCAGTGATATTGTGAACAAATTAAAAGTTAGTTAGTTATGAGATACCTTAATAGCCTTGGTCTGATTCTTATAATAATCAGCTCAATATCCTGCAGTAGCAATGATAAAATTAAAAACGGCGAACCTCGTGATCCTGATATATATGATATGACGGTCTGGGATAAGGTTGATGAGGGCCTGCATGCATCATTTGCCTCCACCAACCAGGCTTATAAAAGGAGTATCCCTCCAACTATAGATTTATATGACACAATAAGATTAAATGCCTGGAAAGGAGAAGAGGTACATACAAAAATCCTGCTCTGGAGCAATAAAGATATTGGAGAAGTAGAAATAAAGACGATGGTTGACCCGCTTACTCCTGCTCCTGGAATATCAAATGTAAATCACAGGCTTGTAAAATACGTTCTGTCAGACGAATTTATAAAGGGCTGCGGGTCGGGAGGTAAAGACACTGTCCCCTCTCACTTAAGTCCTGACATCCTTGAGAATGGAAACAAAGTTACACTTAACAAGAATGAAACCCGACCAGTCTGGCTTAGCTTAGAAACTGCAAGCGATTGTGAACCAGGAATATATAACTATAAGTCTGAAATAAAATCTGCTTCAGACAGTGCAACTTTATTCTTCGAAATAGAAGTCGTAGATAAACAACTTCCTCCTCCTTCGGAATGGAGCTTCCATCTCGACCTGTGGCAGAATCCATTTGCAGTTTCCCGATATCATAATGTCCAGCTCTGGTCGCAGGAACACTGGGACCTTATGAAACCACTACTTGAAAAACTAGCATCGGCCGGACAAAAATGTATTACCACAACATTAAACGATAAGCCATGGGGTGGACAAACATTCGATCCCTTTGGTTCTATGATCACATGGATAAAAGATGATTCCGGCAACTGGTTTTACGACTATTCAATTTTCGATCAATATGTTAGTTTTGCCATGGGCTGTGGTATTACAAAGCAGATTAACTGCTATTCAATGGTACCATGGAATAACAGGTTTATATATTATAATGAAAATACCACCGGCTATAAGGAGATTATTGCGGTGCCTGGATCTGAAGAATATAATAAACTATGGACTCCTTTCCTTATAGATTTCAGGGAGCACCTGAGAGATATGGGGTGGCTGCATATTACAACTATTGCCATGGATGAAAGGAAAGAAGAAGATATGAGGAAGATAATTAAGCTTATCAAAAGTAATGTGCCTGAATTAAAAATTTCATTGGCCGGAAATATGCTTCAATCAGAAATCGATAATGATTTATACGATCTCAGTATTGCAATAGGGCTTGACCCTGTCAGGGAGAGTGTGACAGAAAGAGTTGCCAGTGGAAAACCAACTACCTTCTACACATGTTGTGCTCAACCAGAGCATCCCAACAACTTCACTTTCTCCCCCCCTGCCGACAATACCTATATCGGATGGTTTGCAGCTGCCTCTGGCTATTCAGGATTCCTGAGATGGGCATATAACAGCTGGGTAGAAGATCCGTTTTATGATTCCAGGTTCAGAACATGGCCAAGTGGAGATACCTACCTTATATATCCCGGAGCTGTAAGTTCTGTACGTTTTGAAAAACTTATTGAAGGGATTAAGGATTATGAAAAGATTAAAATACTAAAGCAGGACCTGGCAGGAGATCCTTCTTTGACAGCTGCAAATTATGAAACCTTACTTAACAATTTTCTCGCCTCGATTCATTATTCTCAGCTTAATGAAAGACCCTCAAGTGAAATTATCCTTGAGGGCCAGTCTTTGTTATATAAAATAGCTAAGAGATAAGTAAAGCTTACTGGTTACTGGTTATTTGCTCACTTCGTTCGCGTTACTGGTT
>CAZWLP010000071.1:0-11799 GCA_964634565.1 uncultured Rikenellaceae bacterium
AAAGCCCTCTGCCAGGGTACCCGGACAATATGCTATCTCTGGAAATCCCATTGCTAATCTGTCGTAATTACTCTTACTGCACCAATACTGTCATACCTCGCAGTAAGCATTAATAATCCGAAATAGTCCTTCGGGTCTATCCTGTTAAGCCTGCACACCACCTCCCTGTTTGAACCCTCAGGGAGCATATTATAGAAGAATGGAAAAAGGAAACCTGATTTATACTCACGGGCGGCTTTAGGCAGTGTAAGGCTTATAGCCGGTTTGCCGGTATCCTTTATCCAGCTGTCTGAATAACGGAATGTAAAAGACCCGTCATCATGCTGAATTAAAATGCCTGCCTCTTCATCCTTATATAATATCTTCGCCTGTCTCATTTGTCACTCCCGTATTTTTTAGTTTCAGACATATTTCCATACCCAGTACGTCAGCAATCTTTTCCAGCGTCTGCAGGGTAGGATTTCCCTTCCCTGCTTCAAGCTGCTTCAATGTTCTCAGGCCCACTCCTGATAACTCAGCAAGATTTTCCTGGGTAACCAGCATGCTCTTCCTGCGCTCCTTGATGGTACTAATTATATCTCCATAGTGCATTTTAGTGCTCTTTTTTATACAAATATACGACAATTCTCAATATTTACCAGCTATAGAGCAATATTATGCACTTTTCAATGAAATTATTACCCACATACAAGATTAAACGCCATTTAGTGCATTATAGTGCTCTTTCTGGTGTAATATAATCTTACCCTACGCCGCGGTTTCCGGTCTCCTGCCTCCGGTTTCCGTTTTATCTCTATCTTTGTACCCTCAACAACAGACTATGCATATACAAGACTTATTAAAAGAAAAGATCCTCCTCCTCGATGGCGCCATGGGCACTATGATACAGCGCTATAAACTGACTGAAGAAGATTATCGGGGAGTGCAGCTAAAGGATACTGAACTGCCACAAAAAGGGAATAACGACCTGCTTAATATAACAAAACCAGACCTTATCAGTGAGATTCATACCCTCTACCTCGAAGCAGGTGCCGATATTCTATCAACCAATACTTTCAACGCCAACGAGATCTCGATGGCCGATTATGGTCAGCAGGCTCTTATATACGATATCAATAAAGCAGCGGCCGCAATAGCGAGTGAAGCAATTAATAAATACCGGGTCGGCAGCGATAAACGTGACCTCTTTGTTGCAGGTTCTATGGGTCCTACCAACCGCACAGCATCCATGTCGGCCGATGTAAGCGATCCGGCCGCACGTACTGTTACCTACGATGATCTTGTTAGGGCATACTACGACCAGGCCCTCGGCCTGTGGGATGGCGGTGCCGATCTCTTCCTTGTTGAAACAATATTTGACACCCTCAACGCCAAGGCTGCACTCTTTGCCCTTAGTAAACTATTTGATGATAAGGGTGAAGCAAGGCCGGTAATGGTATCAGGCACTATAACAGATGCCAGCGGACGTACACTAACAGGACAGACCCTTGAGGCCTTTATGGTCTCAGTAAGTCACTTCCCCCTGCTTAGCATAGGTCTTAACTGTGCCTTTGGGGCAGAAAACCTGAGGCCCTTTGTCGCGGAGATAGCCTCCAAAGCAGATATACCTGTCTCCGTGCATCCCAATGCAGGACTGCCTAACCAGTTTGGCGGCTACGACCAGTCGGCCAGGGAGATGGCTGGCTTTGTTAAGGAATACCTCGATAATGGTTGGGTTAATATTATTGGCGGGTGCTGTGGTACCACAGACGAACATATTAAAGCACTGTCGGATCTGAAGAAAGATTATAAGCCCAGGGTGCCTGTAGTAAAAGAAAGACTGACAAGGCTCAGCGGACTGGAAGCACTGAATTTCACACCCGACATCAACTTTGTAAACGTAGGTGAACGGACAAATGTGGCCGGATCAAAAAGGTTTGCCAGGCTGATAAATGAGAAAAACTACGAAGAGGCTATGAGCGTGGCGCGTCAGCAGGTCGATAATGGTGCACAGGTAATAGATATCTGCATGGATGAGGGGCTGCTGGATGCAGAGAAGGAGATGACTGCCTTTATTAATTATATAATGTCAGATCCGGAGATTGCAAGGGTGCCTGTTATGATAGACTCATCAAAGTGGAGCGTTATTGAGGCCGGACTAAAATGTACACCCGGACGTTCTGTTGTTAACTCTATCAGCCTTAAGGAAGGTGAAGAGCAGTTTATTGAACATGCCAGGCTTGTTCAGAGATACGGAGCAGCCGTTGTTGTTATGCTCTTCGATGAAAAAGGGCAGGCCGACAGCCTGGAAAGAAGGATAGAGGTAGCCGAACGATCTTATCACTTACTTACAGAAAAAGCTGGTTTCCCTCCCGAAGATATAATCTTCGACCCCAATGTGCTGGCTGTTGCCACAGGTATTGAAGAACACAACGATTATGCAAATGGTTTTATCAGGGCTACAAAATGGATTAAGGATAATCTGCCCTATGCCAAAGTAAGCGGCGGAGTAAGTAACCTCTCATTCTCATTCAGGGGTAACAATACTGTCCGCGAAGCTATGCACTCGGTCTTTTTGTATCACGCCATTGAGGCAGGTATGGATATGGGTATTGTAAACCCGGCCCTGCTGCAGGTATATAGCGAGATACCGGCCGACCTGCTTAAGCTGACCGAAGATGTGGTCCTTAACAGGCGTAAAGATGCCACGGAACGACTGCTGGCCTTTGCAGAGAAGGTAAAAGATCCGGAGAAAAGCAGGTCTACCGTAAATGAGTGGCGCGAAAAGCCGCTGATGGAGAGGATCAATTACGCAATGAAGAAGGGCGTCGATCAGTTTATAGAAGAGGATATTGAAGCTGCCAGGCAGGAATTTCCCAGGGCACTAAATGTAATAGAAGGACCACTGATGGATGCCATGAACGAGATTGGCGAACTCTTTGGCTCGGGTAAAATGTTCCTCCCCCAGGTAGTACGCAGCGCCCGGGTAATGAAGAAGGCTGTTGCCTGGCTTACTCCCTATATCGAAGAAGAGAACAAAGAGGGATCAGTAACTACTGCAGGCAAGGTCTTGCTGGCTACAGTGAAGGGCGATGTGCATGATATTGGTAAAAACATAGTAGGCGTGGTTATGTCGTGTAATAACTACGAGATAATAGATATGGGTGTAATGGTCCCTGCCAGCGAAATTATCAATAAGGCTATAGAGGAGAAGGTCGACTTTATTGGTCTTAGCGGACTGATAACCCCATCACTCGAAGAGATGGTAAATGTGGCAGCAGAGATGCAGCGGCGTGGTGTGGATATACCACTCCTTATAGGAGGCGCCACAACATCAGAAATTCATACAGCGGTCAAGATAGCCCCGGTATATAAACTGCCTGTTATACATGTAAAAGATGCATCACGATCAACTGTTGTGCTGCAGAAGTTAATGACTCCGGGCAGCAGCAATCAGTTTGCACGGGAGCTGGCAGATAAATACAATAAGATCAGGGAAGAATTTATCGGTAAACAACAAAAGAGAGACCTGCTTTCGCTGGATAAGGCTCGTAATAACAGGCTTAATATTGACTGGACCAGGGAGATGATTTATCCACCCGAAAAACCCGGACTCCATATTTACGATAATTATGATCTTAATGAAGTTATAAAATATATCGACTGGACCTTCTTCTTCTTTGCCTGGAAGCTGACTGGTAAGTACCCTGACATTTTCGACGATCCCGTTAAGGGCGAAGAAGCTCGTAAGCTATACGATGATGCACAGCACTGGCTTAAGATAATAAAAGACGAAGAGATTGTAAGAGCTAAGGGCCTTGTTGGCATCTACCCGTCTAACAGCCGGGGCGACGATATTATCCTATATTCAGATGCTGAAAGCAAGGATGTTGCCATGGTGCTTAATTTCCTTCGGAACCAGGAAAAGAAAGAAGGCAGACAGCCAAATCTCTGCCTTGCCGACTATATTGCCCAAGAAGAATCAGGTATTGTCGACTATACAGGAGCCTTTGTGGTAACAGCAGAGCCCGATCCGGCTAAGATGAAGAAGTACCGGGACGACGATTACGGAACGATCATGATCCGGATACTTGCAGACAGGCTGGCAGAATCATTTACCGAGCTGCTTCATAAGAAAGTAAGAACATCTATCTGGGGATATAAGAAAGACGAGAAACTGAATATTAATGATATGCTAAGGTTAAAGTACCAGGGCATACGACCGGCACCAGGCTATCCTGCCTGTCCCGACCATACAGAAAAGGGTAAGCTCTTTGATCTGCTTGATGCAGAGGAAAATATAGGCGTTGAGCTTACAGAGAGCTTTGCCATGAACCCACCCTCATCGGTCAGCGGATATATCTTTGCACATCAGCAAAGCGCCTATTTTAATGTTGGCAAGATAAGCGAAGATCAGCTGAAGGACTATGCAGAAAGAAAAGGCATAAGTGTGGAAGAAGCCGCAAAGTGGCTTGCACCGAATTTGTAGGCAATTGGCATTCCGGGTGAGCATAGCGACGAGGAACCAGGGACTGATAAAAAGAAAAAAGCCCGGATCATTGCCGGGCTTAAATCTTATATTGAAATTATTTATATTCTCTTAGAATGCATAGGCAACAGAGAACCTCATAACCCTGTTTTTTGCAGCATCATCTTCGTAAGCAGAAATATTTGCCAACCCCAGGTCAAAGTGTATTCCAACCTCTACTATACCAACATTAACTCCACCCCCAAGGGTTATTCCATAATCAAGCCTTTTAAAGTCATCTTCCTCATCATTGGTACCAAACTGTATTTCATCTGTTTCGGTAGATGTGTCTCCATCAATTGTCTCTTTATATTTATACTTGCCACTTAATGCAAGGCCGATATAAGGACCTACCTCACCAAAGAACTTCATGTTTTCATTTACTGCCGCCGAATACTTAACCTTTACAGGAATATCCAGGTAATAATTATTTATGCTTACAGTATATTTATCATCACCATCTGTTTCTGAAACCCTTAATCCTTTAGTAGACAACATCAGGCCTGATTCGAAAGATATAGCATCTGTGTAGGGCATAGCCACTGTTGCACCAAGATGAAAACCCGGGTTCATTTTTTTATCACCAAAACCCCAATCTTCAATCATCATATTAGCAAAATTCAGCCCTCCTCTTACACCAAATGTCTGGCCAAAAGAATTTACACCGATCAGGCATAAAAAAGCGATAAGGGAAATTTTCATAAGTTTCTTCATAATCTTTGTGTTTGAATAGTTAAATATAGTTTTTATCAGGTTTAAATAACATTTTGCGTATACGTTCAGCTCATATAAAAGATACTTCTGAAATTCAAAATGGGACTAAAGATAGAAATATTTATAATATTCCTATCGAAACTAACAGTCCTTTGGTCGTTTATTGTTGCTTCAGCCCTCCAGGCTTCAGCGAGCTCGCAGCACTCATTTTCTTCCAGAAAACTCGCACTGCTCGGTTCGTCATTTTTCTCCCTACTCCCACACCCCAACACAAAACCACACCAATACAAAAATTTCGTATCTTGACTTCTCAATTTAAACCGCAATGAATCCCTTCCTGGAAAGTCTGTCATACGAAGATCAACTTATGATTGCCCTGTGCCGCCTTAGTTTTGGGAAAGAGGAAAAGGAATATATCAACGAACTGGTAAGCAAGGTGACAGTATGGGATCAATTTGTAAGCCGGGTGAATAAGCACGGTATCTCAGCCCTTATCTGCAATAATCTGAAGGAACTTAAATTAACAGATCGACTACCTGTTAAGGAGGCTGCATTTTTAAATACTGCCTACCTGAAAAGCCTGAGTCGCAATACCTATCTAAATGAAAAACTCCAGGAAGTAAAGAAGCATCTTGCAGAGATTAATATAGAAGCTGTTTTATTAAAGGGTATGGCCCTGGAATTAACAGCCTATGGCAATATGGGTCTGCGCCAGATGAATGATATCGATCTGTATATCGAGCGGAAAGACTGCCTGAAAGCCTGGTATCATCTTATTGGTAAAGGCTACCGGCCACAGACCCTTAAATCACCCCTGCACAAGAAGATAATCCTTGATATCGGCAAGCACCTCCCCGAGCTCCATTCAGATGGCATCTCAATCGAACTCCACCACCGCCTCTTCGATTCCGTTAGTCGCTCGCCGTTTGCCGTTAGTCGAAATTCAATTCTCATTGATGGCTTAAAATATTCTATGCTCCCTTTAGAGTACCACTATCTTTTCTTAGTTAAGCACTTAACTTATCACGAAACGGAAAAAGGTGAATCTCAATTACGACTATATAACGACCTCTGCCAGCTAATGACCCAATGCACCAGAGATATTGAATCATCGGGAATACTTGAACTCGCAAAGCAACAGGGATTAACAGATGTGCTAATAGAAAAATTCTACATACTTAATCTCCTATGGGGAATGCCGTTGCCGGAAGACCTTTTAAAATCACTCTCTGATCAACAAAAACACACTACTCAAGAAAAGATCAGATCCTTTATTCAAAAACCTAAAGGCCACAAAATAACAGGCAAGGGCAGAGCCTACCGCAAAAGACTTAAACAAATCCCGGGATTCAGTAATAAATTAAGATTTATTACCGGCGACATCTTCCCTTCCATAAACTTTATGCGTGAAAGATATAAATTGGATTCAAGTCTTTTGGCTTCTCTATTCTACACCCTTCGTTTAGCAAAACTATCACTCCTTCTTCTCCCCTGATAACTAATCTGATAATCTTCAATCTGATAATCTTTTAATCATTTTGCCGTTTCCCGTTGGTCGTTTCTCCGTCCGCCGAAGCTATAGAGTAGCGAAGGTGGAGCCGTTCGTCGTTAATCAAAATTCTCTTTGATTATCAACTAAAATCAGATACATTTGTTTTATAACTTTGGGTGTGGTATATATACACACTGAATATGCTAAGAAAAAAGCAACCATATTAAGACAGAACTGGTCTTAATAGATGATTGCTTTATAATACAAAATTGAAACATGATTCTCATGAGAAGATTATTAAATATATTTTTGATCCTTTCCCTCTCTCTCTCCTTCTCTGCCTCTCTCTTTGGGCAGTTAAGTGGCGACGGATCGAGCTCGAATCCCTTTTATGGAACTATTTCCTCGAGCCTTACCTGGGACTGGGAAAATATTGGGGCTATTGATGGTAAGATATATATAGGAACATCTTCAAATCCTGATCTTACAATTACATCCGGAGGGTATCTCACAATCCTGCCCGGGGCTACACTTGTATTTACTCAATTAACTTCTGATTTATTTATCACAGGCACAGGCAGAATTATTGCAGACGGAACACCCGGATTTGGAACAATAACATTTACAAAGGCAAGTGGAAACGATAACTGGGGGCATATTTCATTAGATAATTTGTCAGCAACTGATAGTACAATATTCGATTATTGCACTTTTACCTATGGTAATGTTAAGAATAAATCAGGTTCAAGTGGATATGGTGGTGCTATTCACGCCAATTTGGATAAACTACGGATTTCTAATTCAACTTTTGAATCAAATACTTCTGAATGGGGTGGTGCGCTTTTTGTTAATCAGAACAGGGGTCCAATAATAAAAAACTGCTATTTCTCTAACAATGCGTCTGATAATGGAGGTGGAGGAATTTACTGCTGGAATGGATCATCCGCAAATATTACGAATTGCATTTTTGAAGAAAATAAAGCAGGATATGGCACATCAACAGTATATTATTCTGGAGGTGGGGTTTCTCTTCAATCGAGTACATTCGTGAAGCTAACGAACTGCACATTTGTAAATAATGATTCAAATCATGATGGAGATGCATTACAATTTTATGGGAGTGGATCACCAAATGCAAAAAATTGCATATTCTGGGGTTCTTCTTCTCAAATTGTAGGAGGAACCGCTACCAGGCTCACTAATTGCGCAATTCAAGAATCAACGACAGGAACTAACACAATCAACCTAAATCCATCAAATAGCAGCTCTGACGGACCAAACTTTAATGAAATTGATGGCTCTGACTGGTCGATTAAGTTTATATCACCATGTCTTGATGCAGGAACAGATACGGGTGCTCCTGCTACCGACCTGAATGGGAATAGCAGGATAGGACTCACGGATATAGGAGCCTATGAAGTTCAGTATAGCAGGTGGACAGGAGCTTCGGGGTCAAGTTGGAGCACTCCATCCAACTGGGATAAGGGTTTAACGCCATCATCCCCTGGCAGCGACATAATAATACCCTCAGTTGCATCTAACTATCCTACTACAACGGGAACAAATTACACTATCGGAAATGGAAAATATTTTATCCTGGAACCCGGAAGTAAGGCTACATTTTCAACACTTACCAATAGTGGAGGATTTCTCAGACACCTTTCGGATGCCACAGGTATTGCTTCTTTGATCTTTGACTCATACTCAGATGCAGGTACAGAAGAATTTGAAATGTTCCTTACAGGTGGCAGCATACCTGATAATAAATGGCATTATATAGCTGTTCCCGGAACAATGTCAAAAACCACTTTTACAAATATAAATCCTTATAACCTGCTGGAATTTGATGACTCGCAGATAGTAGACTCTAATATGGAAGGATGGCAGTGGCATGACGGATATGATGGTACAAACAGTTTTAGCACTCTCTATGCTAAAAAAGGATATAATTTCTATCATTCATCCGATACAACTGCAGTACTGCCAACAATGACCGGATTACTTAGTACAATGGGATCTTCTGTCTCCCTACAGTATAATGGTAACGGACTGAATTTATTGGGAAACTCACTTACATGCAGCCTTAACTGGGATAATGTAACAACATCTGGCGATATGAGGGATGCAATATATTTTACAAAAGACAATGCTATTGCGTCTTATGTTGATGGCGCCGGAACAAATGGAGGGACCAGCATAATTCCTCCACTTCAGGGTTTCTTTGTAAAAGCTCTCGAAGCAGGCTGCTCAATAGATTTTACCGGGGCAGGAGTTAAAACACATGGATCTGTAAACAGATATAAGGGGGGGGCTTCTACGGTACCCCTGGTAAGAATTACACTCGATAACGATATTAATGCACCGGATGAAACAGTGGTACGGCTGAGAGATTATGCCACAACTGACTTTGATAACGAATATGATGCTTCAAAAATGTTTTCAGATGACTTAGATAACCCGCTGCTATTTACGCAGATAGCAAATGAGAAGTACTCAATAAATTCGATTGAGCCTCCTTATGAGAACTATTCCGTCCCCCTGATAGTAAAAATCAGCAGTAGCGGAGATTATTCTTTAGAAAGAACTGAACTTACAGGTATGGGGGGATACGATGTGTTCTTACGCGATATGATTGAAGACATTTCAATCAACCTTGAAGAGATTGCCTCGTATAACTTCAATTCATCCTCCGGTACCATTGATAATCGTTTTGTACTGGAATTTGTACCCCTGGCTCTCGGGTTTGAAGATATAGAGAATAACGAAAACCCATTTAAAGCCTATAGCTACGGAGGTATCCTCAATATAGTAACTAAACAAGGTAGCTCATCAGGATCTGCAACATTACTAAGTGTTTACGATCTTACCGGACGAGTAGTAATGCAGGTGCCCGACCTGTACTTCTCGGGTGGCGAAACATTGCAATTTGGATTTAATCAACCAAATGGCTTATATATTGTTGAACTAAGAGATGGTATTAAGAGAACTACTCAAAAATTTGTACACAAATAATATGGAATCAAATAAGCTGTCGCATATAGCTCAGTGCTTGTAAGCTATAACTTTTTGACTACTTTTGTCCCGGATTAATTATGACCAGCAAAAAAAGAACATATAAAAAACCTCAAATATCTCGTATAGAGCTTGATGTCTCTATATCCCTGGTTATGATGACTGTCAACAATCCTGATCCGCGGTCGGGCACAAAGAGTGATCCTAAATCTGATCCCTTCTCCAGCCCATTTGATGATAAACCCTTTGGTTAAGCCCGGGGATATTATGTATTATTCTATTTGATTTTTTGCCTCCAACAAATCCCGTTTTCTTCAACACATAATTCAAACAGACTTGTTTCATCATGATAGGATGAGCAACCATACTACTGATAATTTTGTCTATATTTGTATAACAAGGTGTCAAAAATTATCATTTCTAAAATTTCATTAAGCTAAAACCGGTAAAATGAAAATTGCAATATATAGTATACTAATTCTTACGCTGTTTTCACTCTCTGGGCTTAAGACTTCTGCCCAGTGCGAAGCTAAGATATCAATGGATCCTCCAAACGGGTCTCCCGGACTTACAATTCAGTTTTACGGCGACGGCGTGGTCCCTGATTTTACGTTTAACTGTGATGAATTTCCCCTGCCTGCAGGATGGTCGTCTACTCCCTTTAATATTGGTTCTCCATGCCAATCACCCGATGCATATCCTGCCCCTGACGGAAGCGATTACCTCTGGACAGGAGCCAGGGATGTAAGCGGTCACCGCTTTATTGAAACCTCAGGTATTGATGCCTCAAATGGAGGAACTATAAGGTTTGAGATAAGATACGGAGTTCATCCTCTCGCAGTACCAACATCCGACTGCAAAGGCCCCACATCAGTTAACGAAGGTGTAGCCCTTGAATACAGCGTGGATGGTGGCCCATGGACCAGGATTACTTATTATTTACCAGGCAGTATTGATACTGTTTTTACCAACTGGAACCTCTTTGAATACCCAATACCTCTGGCTGCACAGGCTGCCAATACTAAATTCAGATGGTACCAGGCCAACTCATCAAATGATACAAGCGACAATTGGGGCCTGGATAATATTGAAATCGTACCTAATATTATTGTTAATGACTATTCGTGGGACTTTAACGACGGATCACCTGTCGATAATAATAAGAACCCATTACATACCTTTCCTGATTATGGAATATATAATGTCAGTCTTTCAATATCAACAAGCCAACCCTGTACCGATCAAAAAGACACACTTATATATGTAAACAGCAGTCCGACAATAGATAATATAGTGGAGTTAGATGTAAATTCTACCGACAGCTCAAGTGATTTGACCTTAACAGGTATTTCTGACGGTGGTGTAGGAGGCCAGGTATTATCGCTTAGCGCCCTTAGCTCAAACCCTTTGTCTCTTACCATAGATAATGTAGCTTACACTTCACCTCAGTCAACGGCTATAATTACTGTAAGTCCTGATAGCACTATGTGTGGTGATGCTACAATAACGGCAAGCTTAGAATATACTAACCTGAAGACCATCAGCACTGATGAACTGTTTACGGTTCATGTGATTGATAAGACTATGCCTGTTTTTACTTCCTGTCCTTCCGATATTGTTACATCAGCCTTACCCGGCAACTGTGATGCAATTATTACATACCCAACACCCCTTGGCACTGATAACTGCCCTGGAACTATTGTTACACAGGTATCGGGACTGCCTTCCGGATCTTTGTTCCCAACTGGAACTACCCTGAATGAGTTCGTGCTGACTGATGCATCCGGGAATGAAGTCAGATGTGCCTTTACTGTAACAATAACAGAAAGCATTGCTCCTACTATTACATGTCCTGAAGATATTATCGCAGCAGAATGTAATAATACTCTTAGCATTGCTGCTCCGTCAATTTCGGATAATTGTGGTATTGAAAGTGTAATACACGATTCTCCCTGGGGTGCAAGCTACGAGGATGCCTCGGGCACATACCCTGTTGGTGTAACTATAATAACATGGACAGTCACCGATAAAAGCGGAAATACTGCCACCTGCGAACAAAGGGTTGAGATAACTC
>CAZWLP010000072.1:0-11773 GCA_964634565.1 uncultured Rikenellaceae bacterium
TTTCTGGATATTATAAAGTTTGTTAAGTGCTTCTACAGGAGTAAGGTTATTTACATCAAGATCGACTATCTCATCGCGAATCTGTTTCAGTACCGGGTCATCAAGTTGATAGAAGCTTAGTTGCATACCTTCGCGCTGAGAGGCCAGATCGCTCACCGGCTTAGATAATTTCCCATCCCCTTCACCTTCCATCTCACTTAAAACTTCTGAAGCCCTTTTTACAAGGCTTACAGGCATACCAGCCATCCTGGCAACATGTATTCCAAAGCTATGCTCACTTCCGCCCCTTTTTAATTTCCGAAGAAAAATAATCCTGTTATCAAGTTCCTTAATTGATACATTATAGTTCTTTACCCTGGCGAAAGAATTTTCCATCTCGTTAAGCTCGTGATAATGAGTGGCAAATAGAGTTTTTGCTTTATTCTTATGCTCATGCAGGTATTCGACCATGGCCCATGCAATGGATATTCCATCGTAGGTACTTGTACCTCTCCCAATCTCGTCGAGCAAAATCAGGCTCCTGTCAGACAGATTATTCAAGATGCTGGCTGTCTCATTCATCTCTACCATAAAGGTCGATTCTCCCAGGCTAATGTTATCGGAGGCCCCTACCCTGGTAAATATTTTATCTACCAGCCCTATTCTGGCTTCTGAGGCAGGCACAAAACAGCCAGCCTGCGCCATAAGAACAATTTGTGCGGTTTGCCTTAATAGGGCCGACTTACCCGACATATTCGGACCGGTAAGTATTATTATCTGCTGATCTTTATTGTCGAGTAATAGGTCGTTAGGAACATACGAATCCTCTGGAGGCAATTGCTTTTCAATAACCGGATGACGTCCATCTTTAATATCTATCGTATAGCCATCGTTTAGTTCAGGCCTGACATAATTGTTCTCAATAGATACGCTGGCAAAAGAGTGCAGACAGTCCAGGCGTGCAACTACTGAAGCGTTTATCTGAATAGGGCTGATATATTTAATAAGTGATTTTACCAGATTATTAAATAATTGCTGCTCAAGTGCCAGTATCTTCTCTTCTGCCCCGAGTATCTTACTTTCATACTCCTTTAACTCTTCGGTAATATATCTCTCTGCACTTACCAGAGTCTGCTTTCTTATCCATTCCTCAGGGACCTTATCCTTATGAGTGTTACGAACCTCAATATAATAACCAAATACATTATTAAACGCTACCTTAAGTGAAGGGATACCAGTACGTTCACTCTCACGCGACTGAAGCTCCAGCAAATAATCCTTACCGGAACTCTGGATGGTTCTTAACTCATCCAGTTCATCTGAAACACCTTCACAGATAATATTTCCCCTGCTGATTAATACGGGTGGATCATTATTAAGTTCCCTGTCTATTTTATCGCTAAGCTCCTGCAGTGGATTAAGCTGAGCTCCTGCGCTAAGCAGAGGATCACAGGCTGTGGCAGAACATGCTTCTTTAATAGGTGCAAGTGCAAGAAGAGCCCTTTTCAACTGAACCACTTCCCTTGGGTTAATCTTGCCGGTGGCAACCTTTGATATTAATCTCTCCAGGTCACCAATGGTATTGATATGAGATAAAAGAATATCTTTAAAATCCTCATTATCAATAATATATCCAACAGCTGCCAGCCGGGAGTTTATCTGATCTTTTTCCTTAAGGGGCAACGACAACCATCTTTTAAGCATTCTTCCACCCATAGGCCCGATAGTATGGTCAAGAACCCCGATCAGTGTATACGCTCCTTCATAGGGCGATGAAAACAACTCCAGGTTACGAATTGTAAACTTATCCAGCCATACGTAATTATCGGCTTCAATCCTTGATATGCCAGTTATATGTTTCAACTTTTCGTGCTGGGTAATATCAAGGTAATGAAGTATCGACCCTGCAGCAATAACACCAATATCAAGTCCATGCACCCCAAATCCCTTAAGGGAAGAGGTCCCAAAATGTTTCAAGAGTCTTTCTCTGGCAGCATCAATATTATAAATCCAGTCATCAAGCTTATATGTATAGAACCTCGATCCAAAATAATCACGATAAGTTTCTGTCTTACTCTTTTCAAATAAAACTTCCTTGGGATTAAGGTTATTTAATAGCTGGTCAATATATGCCATAGTCCCTTCAGCTACCAGGAACTCACCTGTTGAAATATCCAAAAAAGCTACACCTGCAGCTGTTTTATGAAAATGTACTGATGCCAGATAGTTGTTCTCTTTATGTTCAAGGACGTTATCATCGAGCGACACTCCGGGAGTAACAAGTTCAGTGATCCCTCTTTTTACAATTTTTTTAGTCATTTTGGGATCTTCCAGCTGTTCGCAAATAGCAACACGCTGTCCGGCCCTAACCAGTCGTGGCAGGTAGGTATCGAGGGCATGATAAGGGAAACCTGCCAGCTCAACATAGGATGCCGCACCATTAGCTCTGCGTGTAAGAGTAATACCCAGAATATCAGAAGCCCTGATGGCATCTTCACCAAAGGTTTCATAGAAGTCGCCTACACGAAAGAGCAATATTGCATCGGGGTGCTTTGCCTTTATGCTGTTATATTGCCTCATTAGAGGTGTGTCTGCGTATTTCCCTTTTTCAGCCATATTATAAATAAATATTCCTTCAGACTGCAACTTTATTATTGGCGAGTAAACAAAGATACAATGTACCATGTTTTAAAGAAAATTCTTTTATGGATTGTTAATATCTATCCAGATCCAATTTTGTGATCGCCTTATTATCATGATAAAAATCAACTTGTAAAGATTTGTTTAATTTCATACTTTTAGTCGCTAAACCTAACGACGATTAATTCTAAAAAATTATTAAAAATCTATGACTATGAAGAAAATAATGTTTATCCTGATTTTACTTGCTGCCGGAACAGTAATTACAAATGCTCAATTTGAAAAAGGCAGTTTTATGATGGGTGCTTCCTCGGGTATTAATCTCCATTCAGCAGCTTCAGGCTCAGGTCTGGCAACAATAGGATTTTCGAATGTTTCAAGCACCCAGTCCTACGTGGATGGTGATATTGAAGATGACTATAAAACATCCAGCTTTAGCATTCTACCCCAGGGAGCCTACTTTATTATGGACAATTTTGCAGCAGGAGCAGGAATAAATTACTCCAGATCTACAGAAGAATATGATTATGAGGGAACAGAAAAATCTTTTACCACCATATTTTCATTTGAGCCATTCGTAAGATATTATTTTCCACTAAAGTATGTGACTCCTTTTGCTCAGGCCAGTGTAGGTTTTGGCGGAGTATATGATAAGTACGAGAGTGAAGGCATGGACGAACCCAATAAAAATAAATCCCCCCTTAGCACTTTTGCAGGAGGTGTTGGCGCTTCCCTACCAATAGGAATGAATGCATCATTTGATGTAATGGCAGGATATACTCACTTAAAAAGTACATTCGAGGATGAATTTTCCTCAACAACTTACAAGCAAGGAACCTTTGGTATTAATTTAGGATTTAAGATTTTCTTAGGAGGATATGGTTCAAGTGCAGATGCCTCTTATTAGAAAGTAGCTTCCTGCAAAAAATATCAGGCAAAAACAGACATCAATCATTGATGGACAGTAAGGTATTGTATATATTGAGTTTTTATTTCTGATCTTAATATATAGCTTAATACAATGCAAAAAATATTAGTCCTAGGAGCCGGAATGGTTGCGAAACCTCTGGTAGAATACCTGCTTAAAGCAGAGTATCATGTAACAATAGCATCGAATACCAGCGACAGAGCAGAGAAGATACTTAATAATCATCCTGAGGGTGAAAACGTATTCTGGGAAGCTGAAGATCTTTCAGGACTGGAGAAACTTGTTTCAGAAAGCGATCTGACTATCAGCCTTTTGCCTTACAGGTTTCACCCGGATGTTGCCAGGATATGTATCCGTATGAAAAAACATATGGTAACTACTTCCTATGTAAAGGATGAGATGAAAAGCCTTGACGAAGAGGCAAAAAATGCGGGAATAATATTATTAAATGAGATAGGTCTCGATCCGGGTATCGACCATATGTCGGCGATGCGCATAATCGATGAGATCCACAGTCATAAAGGGAAAATTGAAGGTTTCTATTCGATTTGTGGAGCACTGCCGGCGCCGGAGTCTGCTGACAACCCTTTTAAATATAAATTTTCATGGAGCCCTAAAGGGGTAATACTTGCCAGTAAGAATAGCGCAGAATATTTAAAAAACGGGAAGGTAGCTCAAATTGAGTCGGAAAATCTTTTTAAAGACAGGTTTGCCCATAATATTCGTGACCTGGGCGAGCTGGAAGTATACCCAAACCGCGACTCCATAAGTTATATCGATATATATGGAATACCTGAAACAAAAACCATGTTCAGGGGCACTTTCAGGTATAAGGGATGGTGCGAGATCCTCGACACAATGAGAAAGCTAAGGTTATTAAAAGAGGAAACCGAAGATTTTACCGGTTTTAGTTATTCTGATTTTTTAAGTAGCCGCTTACCTGAAGGCAGGGGCGATATTAAGCAGCGACTGTCTGAGCGACTTAAAATTGAAGCGGATTCTCTTCCTGTAAGAGCTTATGAATGGCTGGGTTTATTTAGCAATGAAAAGATGGGGTACAATGATATTAGTCCCTTTGAGGTAATTTATAACCTTATGCTCGGTAAAATGATGATTGGCGAAAATGACAGGGATATGATTGTTCTAAAGCATCTTTTCCTGGCATCCTATCCTGATGGCCGGAGGGAAGTTGTAACATCAAGGATGATTGATTTTGGTTCGCCTGAGACAAATACATCTATTGCCAGAACAGTAGGCCTCCCTGCTGCAATTGCGTCAGATATGATATTAAAAGGAGAAATTAAATTAAGTGGTGTATATATTCCTGTTATCCCTGAAATATATAACCCCGTACTAAACAAACTTGAGCATATTGGTATTTCAATGGAAGAGACTTTTGGTCTGCCCGAATCTGATTTTGTACAATAATCAGAACTTAAGATAAAAATCCTTTGTAAGATTCCGGTATTCGTGAGAATAATCGTGCCGACCTCCTGTTTCAATCACCATAAAACCTGAGGAGGGTTTTTTTCTATTACGGGAAAATTCCATAAGTATTCTCCTGACCGCTTTCCCCGGCAATGGTTTAATATTTAGCATCCTGTTGCAAAAGAGACTATACTCAGAGGCCTCTGCAATAAAAAGATTTGCTTCTGTATAAGGTAAGATTAGTGATAAGCTACCTGAGCGATCAAGCAGTTTGTCAACACAGCTTAATAACTCTCCCGAGTCAAGTGTCTCGTTGTGTCTTGCCCTTGCCAGTCTCTCCCCAGGATTTGGCAATGAGTCTCTGAAAAAAGGAGGATTGCTAATAATATGATCGAACTGCCGGTCTGCCGATAATACATATTCCTGCAAACTTGTTTCAATAACTTTAACTCTCCTATGCCACGGCGACCGGGCAATATTTAATGTAGCTTCTGCTGCCGATAACTTATCGGGTTCAATAGCAATAATATCAGCCACTGATCTTTGTGCCGCCATCAGAGCAATAAGGCCTGTGCCAGTGCCTATATCAAGAATATAATCAGCATCATTTATATCGCACCAGGCTCCGAGTAATACCCCATCGGTACCGACTTTAAAGGCAGAATCTTTCTGCCAAACCTTAAACTGCTTAAAGTTAAACCAGGCATTTGGCATAGCTAAAACATATCATTAACACCCAGCCCGAACAAGGCATAGTCGTACTTTACCGGGTCGTCCGGATCAAAAAGGCGCAAATTAGATGTCAGTTCCTCAACAGCCTGCCAGTCGTTAGCCTTCCTTGTAAGTAATCCCAATTTCCTGGCAATATTACCGGAATGAATATCAAGGGGAATAAACAAACCAGCTGCCGGTATGCTATCCCATATTCCGAAATCAACACCATGTCTGTCTTTTCTTATCATCCACCTGAAAAACATGTTAATTCGTTTACCGGCAGCACCCTTAGAAGGGTTGGCAAAATGTTTTTCGCTGCGCCTTTCATGGGGAAAACTAAGAAAGTGTGTCCTGAAATTCATAATTGCCTCCTTCATTCCCTCTCCCTTATCAGTACTGATTCTAACCAGGTCTTCCAGGCTATTATACTGAGTGTAAAGATTTTTCAGGGACCTCAGAAAGAAGATACAGTCCTGACCCTGAAAAGTACGATAATAGAAGTCCTCAAAATGCTCAAAATCACTTATATCAGCATTCATCAGAAACTCGTACGGACTCTCACCCATCATTTGCATTAGCTTTGATGCAGACCTTATTATCAGCTCGCGCCTGCCCCAGGAAATTGTGGCGGTAAGAAATCCTGATATTTCTATATCTCTCTTATCCGTATAGTTGTGTGGGATTGATACAGGGTCATTATATATAAAATCTGTATTATTAAACTTAATATATTTCTCTTCGAGAAACTCATGCATCTCATCGAATCCAATACCCTTAAAATCGTATTTTTCAATCATTAACAATTACTCCGTCAATTATCTCAATTGTCCTGTCAGACATCCCTGCAAGATCACGATCGTGGGTCACAATTATAATTGTCTGCCCGAAGCGATCTCTCAGATCAAAAAAGAGCTTATGAAGTTCCTGCTTATTCTCAGTATCAAGGTTACCGGAGGGCTCATCTGCAAGAATTACGGAGGGCTTATTTACAAGAGCCCGGGCAACGGCAACCCTCTGCTGCTCTCCTCCACTCAGTTCGGAAGGCTTATGATCAAGCCTGTCGGATAGTCCAAGGTAATTAAGCAGCTCTGTCGCCCTGCTTTCAGCCTCTGATTTTGACTTACCGGCAATATAGGCAGGTATGCATACATTTTCAATTGCAGTAAATTCGGGAAGTAACTGGTGGAACTGAAATACAAAACCAATTTCCTGATTCCTGAATCGGGAAATAGCTTTTGGTGGCAGATTATTAATCTCCTTATGCTGGTACTTAATTATTCCGCCATCAGGCCTGTCGAGCGTGCCCATTATTTGAAGCAGTGTAGTTTTACCTGCACCACTCGGACCAACAATACAGATTATCTCCTTCTCTTTAACCTCGAGATTAATCCCTTTCAAAACCTTGAGATCACCGTAGGACTTTGTAATATTTGAAACTGAAATCATAGTTAGTCAGCTGAAAATTCTTATTAAAGATAGACAAAGAATAAAAACAATATATACGACATTATAAGGATTACACCCTTCCATCTTCCAAGATACGAACCTCTTAGAGGAAGTATTATAAGCATCAACAATATCGAGATACCCAGCATATACCACAGATCAAAAGAAAGTACTCCGGTATCCTGAATACTTATCGGGGCTATTGCAGATGTAATACCCAGTATGGCAAGTATATTAAAAATATTTGAGCCTATAATATTACCGATTGATATTTCATTTTGTTTTCTGGCAGCTGCTACTACCGAGGTAGCCAGTTCAGGCAGGCTTGTTCCGAGAGCTATTACGGAGACTGAAATAACTCTTTCGCTTACATTAAAGCTTCTTGCAATTTCGGATGCACCCCTAACAAGGAAATCGGCTCCAATTATTAGTGCAAGACTTGATACTATTATAAGGAAAATTGAAGCTATCACAGAGTATCTTATTGTTGGAGGCATTCCCCTTCCATTTCTGAGTTCCTTCCTTGAATGCTTCAGTACTGCAAAAACAAATAAGATAAGAAGTATTATCATTATAAGACCTTCCGGTCTTGATAATTGCCTCCCTGTATAGAGAAATACTATCAGAATAATGCTGACGACAAGCATAACTATCCAATCCCTGACAACAGCCCTGGTTTTAATAAAATATGGCGTAATTATTATTGTAAGGGCAAGAACCAATCCAATATTAGAAATATTACTTCCAATGACATTGCCGAGTGAGATATCCGGGTGCCCTGATATTGCAGCTTCAAGACTAACAACCAGCTCCGGAGCAGAGGTTCCAAAAGAGACGACTGTAACACCTACAACAAGTGCTGAAATCTTAAAATGACCGGCAAGCGATACTCCTCCTCTTACCAGGAATTCACCTCCTGCCAGAAGCAAAATAAGACCGGCAATAAGGTAAAGAGATTGTTGCATCTATTATAATTTAGGGAGATATAAACTGCCTATTTCATCTTATTTTTCAATGAATCTGTGACATCTTTCATGTCCTTGCCTACAGTATCGCTTATATCCTTTATATCCTCCTTAACATCTTTGGTACTCTCATTGAACTCCCTCTTAATATCATCCGTTGCCTTACGAAACTCCCGCATTCCTTTACCCAATCCCTTTGCAATATCCGGAATCCTGTTTGCACCAAAAAGCACAAGAGCAACTGCCATGATAATAAAAATTTCCTGTCCGCTAATAAATAAATATACTCCCATATCTTAAGGAATTAGTATGCAAATTTAATTGAAAATATAACGAAAGACAAAGGACTATCGATAAAAGGAAAGGGCTTAAAGATAAGGGCTTAGAGCTAAGGGCTTAAAGGAGAACAAAAAAAGCGCCCCAATCGGAGCGCTTTTTTTAAATCATAATATAATTATTATTAACTCTTCTTCCTGCTGCTGAGTACTCTTTCTGTTTCACTCTTTGATATTGTATCAAAAACAACAGGAGTAGCTACGAATAGTGATGAGTATGTACCTACAACAACACCTACCATAAGTGCAAATGTAAATCCCCTGATTACTTCTCCTCCAAAAATAAAGATAGAAAGAAGCACAACAAAGGTACTTAGCGATGTACTGAATGTACGACTTACTGTACTGTTCAGGGCTAGGTTTAATATCTCTGTACGACCACGCTTGCGGTATAATCCCATATACTCCCTTATTCGGTCAAAAACAACCACAGTATCATTTATAGAGTATCCTACAACAGTAAGAATTGCTGCAATAAATGCCTGATCTATTTCGAGAGAGAAGGGGAATATTCCATATCCTATGGAGAATAGTCCGAGTACGATTAAAGTGTCGTGAATAAGGGCAACTATTGCACCCAGGCCAAACTGCCAGTTTCTGAATCGCAGGAGGATATAGAGGAATATAATTAGCAGAGACAATCCGATTGCCCATGCTGCTTTCACCTTAATATCATCAGCAATAGTAGGCCCTACTGTTTCTGAGCTCTGCCTGTAATCCGACATAAATGTCTCCTTGTCTACTCCCCCAAGCATAGGGGCAAGGCCCTGGTAAAGAAGATCTTCAACCTCTGATTCAGCCTCAGGCTCGTCGATCCTGTATTTTGTTGTTATCTTAACCTGGTCTTCATTCCCGAAGGTAACAACATTCGGTGCCTCTCCATAAACGTCAGTAAGTAAACTGGCTATATCAGATGTAACTACCGGTTCATCAAATCTTACAACATATGACCTACCTCCTGAAAAATCAATACCTGGGTTAAGACCCCTTGTAAACAGAGACACAATTCCAAGTAATACTATAACACTTGATACAACATAATAGATCTTCCTCTTTCCAATAAAGTCGATATGCAGATTACTAAAGATGTTCTTAGTAAACCTGGTTGAGAAAGTAAGTTTTATATTCCTTTTAAGGAAAGAATCATATATCAACCTGGTAATAAAGATTGCTGTAAACAGTGATGTAACAATACCGATTACCAGTGTGGTTGCAAATCCTTTAATTGGTCCGGTACCAAACACCATCAGTACAACACCTGTCAACAAGGTAGTTACGTTTGCATCGATAATAGCAGAGTATGCATTCTTATATCCGTCAGCAATAGCAAGTTTTACTCCCTTACCCATTCTAAGCTCTTCTTTGATCCTTTCATAGATCAGAACGTTTGCATCAACCGACATACCAATTGTTAGCACAATACCCGCTATACCTGGCAGCGTAAGAACAGCACCAAGAGATGCAAGCACACCCATAATAAAGAACATATTAACCAGCAGTGCAATATCTGCTACCAGTCCGGCCTTACGACTGTACCAGAATAACATATACATAAGTACAACAACAAAGGCAATAAGGAAGGATGTCAGACCATCCTGAATAGCTTCTTTACCAAGGGAGGGTCCAACAACAGTATCCTGAATTACCTTGGCCGGAGCGGGCAATTTACCTGACTTAAGAATATTAGCGAGGTCTTCTGCGCTCTCAATTGTAAATCCACCTGTTATTTCTGAGCTACCACCCTTTATTTCGCCAGAAGAACGCGGAGCAGATTGAACATAACCGTCAAGAACAACTGCAATACATCTGCCGGCATTCTCCCGTGTCATTCTGGCCCATATTTTTGCACCCTCAGCATTCATCGACATATCAACCTTAGGTTCTGATCCACCTGTCTGTGAGTATGAAACCCTTGCCGATGTAACCACGTCTCCATCGAGAGGAGCTCTTCCGTCGCGGGTTGTAACTTTTATTGCATGAAGTTCATATTGTGTATTAGTCTCATCAAAGTCAGATGGGCTTGAGCTCCACATAAATTTAATATCTCTTGGGAATAGTGATCTGATCTGATTCATCGACAGATACTCCATTACCTTGGCCGTGTCCCTGTAATGAGCATAACCTATCACACTTCTGGACATGGGCTGACCATTTTGGTCGACTGACGGACGCAATATTCCAAAAAGTGGATTTTGAAGTCTGAACTCCTCAAGAGTTGCAGGTTCATCGACCTGGGTTGAATCCTTTATCATATCAAGGAGAGATTCTTCTCCTGAAACAGTATCCTGTTCTGAAGAAGTAAGATCTTCAAGTGAAGAAACTTCTCCTTCCGGGGCTTCAGTCTTATCTTCTTTCCGTGAAGCAAGTTCTTCTTCCTGGAAGGCTATAAGCAAATTATTGGCTTCGGCCAGATAATTAATAATCTCCGGATTCTCATATGTTTCCCAGAATTCCAGCTTTGCTGTCCCCTGCAGGAGCTCTCTTACCCTTTCAGGATCCTTAACACCAGGCAGTTCAACAAGAATTCTACCTCGGGCCTCAAGCTGTGAAATATTTGGCTGAGTAACACCATAACGGTCTATTCTGTTTCTAAGTATATTGAAAGCATTATCAATTGCACTTTCTGTTTCATCTGCAAGAACGTTAAGAACCTCCTGGTTTGTTGAATTAAAATTAATCCGGTCCTTCAACTCTATTGTTCCAAAAATTGCCGACAGACTTGCGTCAGGATCTAATTCAGAAAATGATTCTCCAAATAAATCAATAAAATTCCTCTGACTTCCCCTTTTCTTTTCATTTGCAAGCGCAATGGCATCATTGAAGGTCTTATCGGTACTATAATTAGACAGGGCCCTTACAATATCCTCAACCTTTACCTCGAGAATAACGTTCATACCACCCTTAAGGTCCAGTCCCAGGTTTAATTCCTTCGACTGTACTTCCCTGAATGAATTACCGAGATAGCTCCATTCATCTTCACTTAGAGAAGCGATTGAATCAAGATATGCCCATTCAGCCTTAAGATCACCATTTGAAGCTTCACGAGCCTCCTTTTTCACCTTGCTGGAAACAACTGTAAATGATAACTGATAAACTGAAACCAGGGCTAATAAAATGGCCAAAAATAGAATTGCTCCCTTGTTTTGCATTTTAACTTAGTTTATTGAAAATTTATTTAATTCTTTTTATCTCTTTTTACGGACGTGCAAAGATATTAAATTTTTCGAAAAAGGATAAGTATATGATTGTAAGAATGAAGATTAAAGATTAGAAGATTACTTATGAGGATAAATAATGCAGATTAAAGCCATAAAGACTTAAAAACATCAGGATAATAG
>CAZWLP010000073.1:0-11679 GCA_964634565.1 uncultured Rikenellaceae bacterium
ATATTTACCATCATATAGAATATCCCAAAGCCTACTGATGCATTTTCGTCGTTGGTGGTTTTGGCAATCATACCGGAAATAACCGGTTTGAAAAGGGCTCCTGCAATAGCCAGAAATATATAGGCAGCAAAAACCAGGGGGTATGATTCAAAGCTGCCAACCATAAAGAATCCGGCAATATATGATGCATATGATAATATAAGAACCTTTTTATAACCTATTCTGTCGGCAATTGCGCCGGTAATAATAGGCAAAAAGTATAGCAGCATCGATCCGGTTCCAATTATTACCCCTTTTTGTACCTGTGTGAAACCCAGTGCACCTGTGTCTTTTGATAAGGTGAGATAGAGCGCAAAAGCATTGTAAAAACCATACCACGCCCATCTCTCAAATACCTCCATAATATTTGATACCCAGAATACTCTTGGGAATTTTTTCAAAATGGCTTTCAGACTACCCATAATTGTAATAATATTATTTTGAAGGCGTAAATATAAAATTTCTTTTGTCGCCTGTCCAATTGCGGAATACTTTTTGAAGTAATTATTACGATTGTTTTTATTGATGTCTTAAGATATCTTCATTAACTGACACGATATTTAACTACTTTTATACAAAATAACTGAATGAGGTACACTCTTATTATATTCTTCCTTGTACTGTCTGGGTCGATCCTCAGTGGGCAGGATAGCACTAAGGTTGACCTTGATAGCTTACCTGATAAATTTTATTTACTGGAAAATATCGAGCGTGGAGGAGAAACTATGCCGGAGATTGAACTGGATGAGGTTAATGTGGTACGACGAATGGGCATTAAGGGCAGGTTTAACTGGTGGAGGCATCGAAGGCTTGTCTATAATGTTAAGAAGGTCTATCCTTATGCCGTACTTGTCAGAGAGAGCATCAGCGAGGTTAATGATACCCTGATGATGCTGGAAGGAGACAGGGAAAGGAGAAAATATTTAAAGGATTTTGAAAAATCTGTTTTTGAGGAGTATGAGGATGATATGAGGCAGATGACTATCACCCAGGGCAGGATATTAATAAAGCTTATTGATCGCGAAACACAGAACACAGGCTACGATCTTATAAAAGTATACAGGAGCTCGGTATCTGCTGTTTTCTGGCAGGGTATTGCCAGAATATTTGGCACAAACCTGAAGGACAGGTATGATGGCGACGGAGAAGATTATCTTATAGAAAAGATTATTTACGAACTGGAAGCCGGGAGTTTATAGAGCAAAGGGCAGAGAGCAAAGAGCAAACCGGGCAGTGCGGGTCCCGAGTACTCGAAATGTGTGCTGCGAGCTCGCTGAGGCCCAGAGGGCTAAAGCAACGACAAAGAGGCATAGGTAGGGGTGCTCTTAGCCCTTACCTCTTACCCCTTAGCTTCTTCAACTATCTCAATAAGAGCCTTTACAACATTATCAGCTCCATCGGCTATGTCGCATATTGAAGCATCATTCATATAACACGGGTTGGTAACCAGTCTGTTCTTTGTATCAATAACAATCTCGCCATTTTCGGCATTAATATGTATTCCTCCTATTTCTTCAATATGACGGGCTGTTGTTTCATCTTTACCTATTGTTACATCAACCTCACCCAGGATTTTTGTGATCAATACAGGTGCAATACACAATGCGCCGATAGGTTTACCTGCCGCATGTGTTTCCTTAATTATCTTGCTGATAACCTTATCTACGGTAAACTCCGGTCCGTCGAAAGCATAGGTGCATAGATTTTTTGCAACTCCAAAACCACCCGGCAGGATAAGGACATCAAAATCATCGGCTTTATATGCATCAAGAGATTCAATATCTCCCCTGGCAATTCTGGCAGATTCAATTAATACATTCCTGATTTCATCCATCTCTTCGCCATTGATATGGTTAATAACATGATGTTGTTTTACATCGGGGGCAAATATTTTATAGCTTCCACCGTTCCTTGCTATTGCCAGCATAGTAAGAGTGGATTCGTGTATCTCTGCTCCATCAAAAACACCACATCCTGAAAGTATTACTGCAAATTTCATAGCTTTATTAATTGAGGATTAATATTAATAAAATTATAAAATTACTTTTTAAACTGAGCGCCTCAGGGTATCAAAATTGAATAAATCTGTTTAATGGCATGCGCGGTCTCTTCTCAGATCAATACAAATTGTTATTTTTGCTTGCAATAATTGGGGAAAATGGAAGCATCTTTTGATAATTTTGAGGCCCGGGGAAGAAGGCAGAAGCTGGTCGATGGTCTTCGTAAGAAAGGGATTGAAAATGATATAGTTCTGGAGGCTATTAATCGTGTTCCTCGTCATCAGTTTATGGATAATGCCTTTCTACATCATGCATACCAGGATAAGGCCTTTCCCATTTCTTCCGGACAGACTATCTCACAACCATATACAGTAGCTTTTCAGTCAGATCTGCTGGGGCTTCAACTAAGGGATAAGGTTCTTGAAGTAGGTACAGGATCGGGTTACCAGGCGGCAGTGTTATTGGAGATGGGTGCCAGGGTTTTTTCTATCGAACGGCACAGAAGTCTATATGAAAAGGCGCAAAAAACACTTGCAAAGCTGGGCTATGACTGTCATTGCTTTTTTGGAGACGGTTATGCCGGTAAGCCCAACTACGGACCATTTGACGCAATACTGATAACAGCAGCTGCACCTGAAGTGCCTGATATTCTACTTCAGCAATTAAAGATTGGTGGCAGGCTGGTTGTACCTGTGGGGGGAAGAGAAACTCAGGTGATGAAGCTTATTGTACGCAAGGGCTCTGATGAGTTTGAAACAAGTGATCATGGTTTATTCGCCTTCGTCCCCCTTCTGAGCGGCGTGGTAAACGGTAAATAGAAAAATATGAAAGTTAACAGACTGGTTTTTTCACCGATTGAGGTTAATACTTATGTAATTGACGATGAGAAAGGTAATTGTGCAATTATAGACTGTGGCTGTTATAATGCCGAGGAATTTAACGAGTTAAAGGGATTTCTTAGCGAGAGAAAGCTTAAGCCATCTCTCCTGCTTAATACACATATGCACCTTGATCATATTTTCGGGAATAGAATGATGCTTTCTGAATATGGCCTGTTAACACATGCCACAGCAGAAGAAGAAAGTAACAGGTTATTGGCACAGGAGCACGCCATGATGTTTGGAATGAAGATGGATGAGCCGCCTGTGATTGGCACTTTGCTGGGCAAAAATCAGTTGATCAGATTTGGAGATATTAGTTTCAGGGCTCTAAAGGTTCCCGGTCATACTGCCGGCAGCCTTGCTTACTATATTGAAGATTATAATATGGTTTTTACAGGTGATGCTTTATTTAGAGGAAGTATAGGACGCTCCGACCTGCCAGGTGGAAATCATGATACCCTGATAAAGAGTATTAATAACGAATTACTAAGCTTAAAGAGTGAAACGGTGGTTTATCCGGGCCATGGAAATGAAACTACTATTGGCTTCGAAAAAGAAAATAATCCGTATCTTAACTGATCAGTTTTTATTACCATTCATTCTGAAAAATATATTAATAAAATAAAATCTAAAGAAATGGCTTTTGACAAATTTGTAAACCGACATAACGGACCAACAGAGAAGGATCTGCCCGGTATGTTAAAGACTATTGGAGTAGCTTCAATTGATCAATTAATTAAAGAGACCGTTCCTAAAAGTATTATGCTTGATAAGCCTCTGGCTCTGCCTGAAGCCATGAATGAAAATGAATACCTGGAATATATCAGGAGCGTTGGTAAAAAGAATATCCAGAATCGTTCGTTTATAGGGATGGGATACTATGGTACCGGAGTATTATCAGTTGTTGTAAGAAATGTACTGGAAAACCCCGCATGGTATACATCCTATACTCCTTATCAGGCTGAAATATCGCAGGGAAGGCTCGAAGCTTTGCTTAATTTTCAGACCATGGTGAGCGAGCTTACAGGAATGGAGATGGCAAATGCTTCATTGCTCGATGAGTCGACAGCAGGAGCAGAGGCAATGATAATGATGTATAATTCAAGGTCGAGGGCCAAAGCGAAAGCAGGTGTTAATAAAATGTTTCTTGATGAGAATATTTTCCCTCAGACTGCAGAAGTAATACAAACAAGGGCAGAGCCTCTGGGAATAGAATTAGTTAAAGGCGATTTCAGAAACCAGAGTATTGATGACTCATTTTTTGGAGCCCTTGTACAGTATCCTGCTGCAGATGGAGACCTGCCGGATTATAGTGAATTTGTTGAAAAGGTCCATAATGCAGAAGGCCTGGTAGCTGTTGGGTCTGACCTGATGAGTCTGGCACTTCTTACCCCTCCTGGAGAATGGGGTGCTGATATTGTTTTTGGTGTAAACCAGAGGTTTGGTCTGCCAATGGGTTTTGGCGGACCTCATGCCGGATATTTTGCAACAAGGGAGGAGCTTAAAAGAACAATGCCAGGTCGTATTATTGGTGTTTCGGTCGATTCAAATGGTAAAATGGCACTCAGGATGGCCCTTCAGACAAGGGAACAGCATATCAAAAGAGAAAGAGCAACATCAAATATATGTACCGCCCAGGCTTTGCTGGCAACAATGTCAGGCATGTATGCTCAGTACCATGGTTATGATGGCCTAAAAAGAATTACTTATCATATTTTTCAGAGCACCTGCACCCTGAAGAGTGCACTTGAAGAGCTGGGATATAAAATCCTGAACAAGCAGTTTTTCGATACCTTATCTATTGAACTACCGAATGGTGTTAAGGCAGATAGTATTGAGAAGCTCGCCTTAAAGGCAGGTATTAATTTTGCATACCCGGGTAATAATCAGGTAAGGCTTAGTCTAGATGAGATAACAACCATTAAGGAGATAAATGCAATAATATCAGTATTTGCTGATGCAGCTGGAAAGAAAGCAGTAAATGTTAAGGAAATTTGCGACTGTGTTTGTATAGATAAGAAATTTTTGCGTACATCCGCCTTCCTTCAGCAGGAGGCCTTTAACAGGTATCGCAGCGAAACAGCGATGATGAGATATATTAAGATGCTGGAGAGAAAGGATATCTCACTGGCTCAGAGTATGATTCCCCTGGGCTCATGTACTATGAAGCTTAATCCGGCCTCATCAATGTTTGCTCTTAGCTGGCCGGAGTTTGGGAATATTCATCCTTTTGTACCGAAAGATCAGGCTGAGGGTTATTACCAGATCATGGATGAGCTTGGAGAAGCTCTGAAGGAGATTACCGGATTCTCTGCAGTTTCATTTCAGCCAAACTCAGGTGCTGCTGGTGAATATGCCGGACTGATGGTTATCAGGCAGTATCACCTCAGCAGGGGAGATGCAGGGAGGGATGTTGTACTTATCCCATCTTCTGCTCATGGTACTAATCCTGCAAGTGGAGTAATGGCAGGAATGAAGGTTGTAGTTGTTGAGTGTGATGAAAATGGTAATATTGATATTAAGGACCTGAGGTCCAAAGCTGAAGAGAATAAGGATAAATTGTCGGCAGTTATGATAACCTATCCATCTACCCACGGGGTTTACGAGGAGGGTATTATTGAGATGACTGATATCATTCATAAGAATGGAGGACAGGTTTATATGGACGGAGCAAATATGAATGCCCAGGTCGGATTAACCAGTCCGGGAAGGATTGGCGCTGATGTTTGTCACCTTAACCTGCATAAGACATTCGCTATTCCTCATGGTGGTGGTGGCCCGGGTATGGGACCCATCCTCGTAGCTGATCATCTGGCAGAATTTCTGCCAACGCATCCGCTTGTAGATACTGGTGGTTCTCATGGTACTACCGCAGTGGCCGGAGCACCATTTGGTTCTGCTTCAATACTAACGATCTCTCATGCTTATATTATGATGCTGGGAAGAGATGGCTTAACTGAAGCTACCAGATACGCTATTCTGACTGCTAACTATCTGGCTTCTGCACTGAAGGATAAATTTGAGATATTATATACAGGAGAAAATGGCAGGGTAGCACATGAAATGATACTTAATTGCCATAGCTTCAAGCATGATGCGGGCATTGACGAAGCAGATATTGCCAAGAGGCTTATGGACTATGGGTTCCATGCTCCGACACTATCATTCCCTGTACACGGAACATTGATGGTTGAACCAACAGAAAGTGAGCCGCTGTCTGAGCTCGACAGATTTATTGATGCTATGACGGCCATCTGGAACGAGATTAACGAGGTAAAGGAAGGCAAGGCAGATAAGGAAGATAATGTACTCCATAATGCACCTCATACGGCCGAATCTGTTATCGTTGGTGAATGGAAGCATCCATATAGCAGGGAGAAAGCAGCATATCCGCTTAAATCTGTGATTGAGAATAAGTTCTGGCCTGCAGTTGGACGGGTCGATAATGGATATGGCGACAGGAACCTTGTTTGTACCTGCGACCCAATTGATTCTTACCGATTTAACGAAGAGGCCTAAAAAAGACTCTCAATAATTTCTGAATAGAATATGGAAGGCCTTGTCCCGTAAGCATTAATTTGCTTTGGGACAATGCTTTCTTTTGTCATTCCCGGTATCGAGTTTATTTCCAGGAAGTAAGGCTTTTTATCAACAATAATAAAGTCAACTCTTACTAGTCCCTTGCATCCCAGAACATCATATATCTCTGAACTCAGATTCTGTACTTCCTTATAGCTGGTATCCGCTATCTCGGCAGGTGTTATTTCTTCAACCTTACTCGGGTTATATTTTGCTTCGAAATCAAAAAATTCATTTTTGCTTCTGATCTCTGTAACAGGTAGTATATGTTCCTTATCTGACGACTTAAAAACGCCGCAACAGACCTCTGTTCCATTTAGTATAGCCTCAACGAGTACGTCCCTGCTTTCTTTGAAGGCTTCTGTAATGGCCTGCTCTAACTCTTCTTTCTTAACAACCTTCGACACACCAAAACTCGACCCGCTGTCGTTCGGTTTAACAAAGCAGGGAAGGCCTGTTTGTTCCAGGATAGAGTTTATATCAGTTTTTTTTCCCTTTGAAATCTTTACTGACCGGGCCATCGGTATTTTATAATCTTTAAGGAAAAGTTTACAGGCATGCTTATTGAAAGTAAGAGCAGAACAGAATGCATCACAACTGGAATAAGGTATACCAATCATATCCAGGTAGCCCTGTAACTGGCCATTCTCTCCGGGCTTGCCATGAATAGCATTGAATACAGCATCAAATCTTATTGTTTTATTATCGAGTTTAAGCGAAAAGTTATCCTTGTTTATCGGGAAAGCCCTGCCACCCTGATCCTCCCAGTACCAGTTTAAACCCCTGATATTGATAAGGTAAGTTTCATAATTTTCAGACAGTGCATCCCGCACTGCCTGTGCACTTTTTATTGATATTTCAAACTCCGAAGAATCTCCTCCACCAACAACTGCAATCTTTCTCATATAGCACAAAAGAATTAATACTGACTGCTAAGATAATAAAACAGAGTCTAATCTATATCATCCCGCCCGGCGATATAGGTCTTCCATTTTTGTATTACAGCCTTCATATCGTCAGGAAGATCTGTTTCAAATTCCATTCTCTTTCCTGTTACAGGATGATTAAATGAGAGGTACCTGGCATGCAGGGCCTGGCGGGGCAGGATATTAAAACAATTCCTTACAAATTGCTGGTACTTGGTAAATGTTGTACCCTTAATTATCCTATCACCGCCATATTCAGGATCGTTAAACAGAGGGTGGTTAATAGAGCTCATATGTACCCTTATCTGGTGAGTCCTGCCAGTTTCGAGCTGGCATTCCACAAGGCTTACATACCCAAGATGTTCCAGAACACGATAATGTGTTACAGCATGTTTTCCGTCCTCACCATCCTTAAAAACATACATCACCTTTCTGTCTTTTGGTGATCGGCCAATATTACCGCTTATAGTACCCTCGTCTGTTTCGGGTGAGCCCCATATTATGGCAGTATATTTTCTGCCTGTGGAATGATCAAAAAATTGTCTTGCCAGGTGGTTCAGGGCATATTCATTTTTGGCAATAACCAGCAGCCCTGTTGTATTCTTGTCTATTCTGTGAACAAGCCCGGGCCGCGCCTCACCGGTATTAAATAAAGGAAGGTCTTTAAAGTGCCACATCAGAGCATTTATAAGGGTGCCTGTATAATTTCCATATCCGGGATGCACTACCATTCCCGACTTCTTATTTATTATTACCAGGTCATCATCCTCGTAAACAATGTCGAGTGGTATATCTTCAGGGATAAGTTCTATTTCCCTTGGTGGTTGAGGCAGAACAATTTGTATTACCTCACCGGGCTTAACCCTGTAATTTGGTTTAACAGCTTTTCCGTCAACAAGTATATTACCTGCATTGGCAGCACTCTGTATTCTTGTACGCGAAGTGCTTTCCAGCCTGTTAAAGAGGAATTTATCAATTCGCAGTGCAGACTGACCGGGATCTGTCTCAAACCTGAAATGTTCGTAAAGCTCCTGCTGTTCCTGTTGATCGAATGGTTCTTCTGCCATTATGCTGCTATCGGCTTTTAATAAACTTGTTCTTCGAATATACCTTTTTGTTCTGTGTAATAACCAGGATATAGGCACCCCCCGGCAAAGATGAAAGGTTTAAGCTCTCTGAATACTGCTGAGATAAAATAATACTTCCGGCACTATTGTATATATTAATCCTTGTATTATTCCTGTCAAACAGGCCCTTATCTTCAATATTTAAAATATCATTTACCGGGTTTGGCCAGATATTAAGGCTGTTTGTTTTATTGAGTATATCATCAATCCCGGTAGTTAAAAGAGGCTTACCAACCACAGGCCTTATCATCAGGCTGCCTCCTACCTGCGAGGTAAACCACTCACCATTAACATAGTAATACTGTCTGCCCCTGGGTGGAGTATTCATGTCCAGTCCGGCATTAAGATAAGTGTTTGATACCTGTCTCCATCCGATAAAAAATTCATCATCTATGTGTACCGCTTCATCGAGCCGGTATCTTATAAAACCATTTATGCTTTCCCCGGGATCAACCATGGCTTCTTCCTGGGAATAAATAATGTCGCCGGGCGACTTGTTATCGGAGCTAAGCACAATAAGTTCAAAATATCTCTGGTTAGCGTTAAGGTAACTGTCGTTAAAACAAATATCCACAGCCCTGATTGTATCGGGAGTGGGGGTATGGTACCTGTATACAGCCATAGCATTATTTGCAGTTATGCCGTATCCGTTTTCGGCACTTCCGTCATCGACAGAATAGTAGTTGCTGAATACCTGCTGGTAGCGAAGCGTATCATTTATCTTTTTATCGAATATATCAGTGGTGAGGCTTGTGGTTATCTCAAAGAGGGCCGAATCAAGAGATGATGAGTTAAATGTATAGATGATCCGGGCTCCAAAGTTAATACTTGCTCCGGAGTCAATATTTTTTGCAGCCGGTGCACCCTGGTAAACTGTCCCTCCCTGATAAATATCATTGATAACAAAGTCCCTGGTAACATTTCTTTCCGTACTGTCATTATTAATTATCCAGATATTATTGATCGAATCTCCCATTTCGGCAAGCGAACTGAGCTTAAATTGCTCCCATGGCATCGATTCGAAGTTAGGGAGAACAGATCGCAGAGGTTTAGAGAAGGCTACATCCCTTATTACTGTATCAGCCGGATTTCTGTTACGATCGAGATAGACATAGTCTATATGCCAGTGGTCGGCATTACCTATCATACCCGGGTCGTTAATCGTTGAACTTAGAGTAGCGTAGTTTGTGAATCTGAACTTAAAACCCCTGTTGGTAAATTTTGAATCATCTATGCTTATTATTACTGTCTTGAAAGGATGAACTTCTGTCCCTTCTGCCCTCCATATTGAATACCATTTTGCATCACTGACAGAGTAAAACTCCAGCGTCAGACTATCGCCCGGTTCAGGTTGGTCCATAATGCCCTGAGGCTGGTAAAGGAAGCTCAGGTAAAAATTATCTGATGCATCACCCTCCAGGTTAATAGGGTTTGAAGTAAGATGATCGGCTTCGAACCTGATTGACGATCCATCCTCGTAAAGCAGACCGCTGCTATTAAGAGCATCAAATGTTGCAACCCCTATACTTGGCTGATCAAGGGCCAGGGTATTATTAATATATACTTCATTATCCGACCATAAGGTATCGTCGGGATAAATCAGTGAATTAGAGAAGTCATCAAATATTGGTAATTCGAGTGTGTCGGTCAGGCCTTTCGATTTCAGTGATGCCTTATCTGACGAAAAAGATTTTATTTCTTTGATTACCTGTAATCCACTAACAATCTCCTGCCCCCTTGCGATATTAAGCAGGAAAAATGGAAGTATTATTACCGGTATTATATTTTTACGACTCATATAATCATAGCTCGGTGCCCTGAGAAATATCTATTAAAAGAGTATCGGATAGATCTAAAAGTAATGAATCTACAGGGAGAAGTGTAGAGTCGTTAGAAAGCCATATATATACTGCCGACCCCAGTTGAATAGTTGCATCTTCGCCATATTCAGGGTTTTGTTTATAAACAAAGGCATTCAACGAATCTTCTTCTGTTTTAACAGTAGAATCAAAATTATATGTTCCAACAATAAGAGACGACCCCAGTATTCTGCTTTTTGCCATTTCCAGGTTCTTTCCAATCAGATCAGGAATCTGTGTTCTTCTGTTACTTAGCCCTTTCCCCAGTACCAGTATAACTTCTGACCCCTTCTGTATTGAATCTCCTGCACTGATAGACTCACCATCAAAAAACTGATCAAGTACAAAGTCTATTGTCAGGTCAGGCCTGTATATGGGATTTCCTGCTTCGAGACCTGTTGATTCGATAATCGAGTAGGCCTGTCGTGCAGATAGTCCAACCAGGTCTGGCATTATAACATACTCGGGAGTAAAGGCATTTATTGTTAATATAACCCTCCTGTTTTTCTTAACCCTGTGATCTGTTTTTGGATTCTGCTCTACCACGCATCCCCTGGGTACTATTTTGGTATATACAGAATCGTTTACCTCTATCTTTAGCTTTTTCTTTTTCGCCAGCTTCTGCGATTCCTGAATTGTCAGTCCGTAAAAATCAGGTACAGGCCTTGCCTGTCCGTGCCTGGTAAAAATACTCAACCAGATAAGTAAGATAAATAGTATTCCTGCCGCAATAACAGCGGCAAGCCCCAGGTTTTTTAAAAACTCTTTACTTATAAGAAACTTTTTAAGACTCATAACTGATCTTTCTAATTAATAACGCAGTAACAAAGATATAATTATATGTTGGAACAACATAAGGCTTAAAGCTTAAGGAGCAGGGCATAGGGAAGTGTAAGATTGGGTGCGGGGTGTGTAATTCCGAGCGAGCATAGCGACGAGGAATCTGAATATGGTTTAAAAAGTTGAAACTGAGTTGAAAAAGATTGAGAATGAGTTTGCAATTATAGATCAGAATACCTTGCCCCATTATCTAACCAGCTAAAATTCGTATTATTATAAGTGGTTGGTATAAATACAAAATAAGGATAAATAGGCTTATTATTTCCAGTTCCGAATAATAATCCTGTAATTATACAACTTAACTTCAAGATTTTGTTTGGCTATCCAATCCAGCTTTCTTCGTGCCATATCTCTTGAGTATTAATTACATAATTAATTACGTAATTAATTATGTAATTATTTCACCAATAAGACTAAATTTATGAAAT
>CAZWLP010000074.1:0-11579 GCA_964634565.1 uncultured Rikenellaceae bacterium
AGCACGGGAGGAGAGACTCGAACTCCCGACACCTGGTTTTGGAGACCAGTGCTCTGCCAACTGAGCTACACCCGTATACCGAAATGAAGGGAGTGCATCCACCCCCTCCATGCAGATATTTTTAAGAGTTATAATATTACTCTACAATCTCTGTAACCTGGCCAGCACCAACGGTTCTGCCTCCTTCACGGATAGCAAAACGCAGACCCTGGTTAAGAGCTACGGGAGTAATAAGGTCAACCTGGATAGTTACCCTATCACCAGGCATTACCATTTCTGTTCCTTCAGGAAGAGTTATCTCACCAGTCACGTCAAGAGTTCTAAGGTAGAACTGAGGACGATATTTGTTGTGGAATGGAGTGTGACGTCCACCTTCTTCTTTCTTAAGAACATAAACCTCAGCTTTAAACTTGGTGTGAGGAGTGATAGATCCGGGAGCGGCCATTACCATACCCCTTTTAATCTCATTCTTATCAACACCACGAAGCAATAAGCCTACGTTATCTCCAGCTTCTCCCCTATCAAGAATCTTACGAAACATCTCAACACCAGTACAAACTGTCTTACGCTTGTTAGCACCAAGACCAACCATCATCAGTTCGTCTCCTGTATTAACAACACCTGTTTCAATTCTACCTGTTGCTACTGTTCCCCTTCCTGTAATTGAGAATACATCCTCTACAGGCATAAGGAATGGTTTTTCGTTTTCACGAGGAGGTATTGGAATGTAGCTATCTACATAATCCATAAGCTCCATAACCTTGTTTTCCCACTTCTCCTCACCATTGAGCGCTCCAAGTGCAGATCCAAGAACTACAGGTGCATTATCACCATCAAACTCGTAAAAATCAAGAAGTTCACGAACTTCCATTTCAACAAGCTCGAGAAGCTCTTCATCATCTACCATATCAACCTTGTTGAGGAAAACTACAATCTTAGGCACGTTCACCTGACGAGCGAGCAGGATATGCTCACGTGTCTGTGGCATCGGTCCATCAGTTGCAGCAACTACTATAATAGCACCGTCCATCTGAGCAGCACCCGTAACCATGTTCTTAACATAGTCAGCGTGTCCCGGACAGTCAACGTGTGCATAGTGACGATTTGCAGTCTGGTACTCAACGTGAGCAGTATTAATAGTAATACCTCTTTCCTTTTCCTCAGGTGCATTGTCAATTGAGTCAAAATCCCTGATTTCAGAAAGACCTCTTTTTGCAAGAACCATAGTGATTGCAGCAGTCAAAGTAGTCTTACCATGGTCTACGTGACCAATGGTACCGATATTTACGTGCGGTTTCGACCTGTCAAATTTTTCTTTAGCCATAACTCCTAACGTATTTTAATTTTAAAATTCAAATTCTATATTTCTTAATAATCACTTCCTTCTGGAGCCGATGTCGGGAATTGAACCCGAGACCTCTTCCTTACCAAGGAAACGCTCTACCCCTGAGCTACATCGGCAAAAATTAGAGCGGGAGACGGAATTCGAATCCGCGACCCTTAGCTTGGAAGGCTAATGCTCTACCAACTGAGCTACTCCCGCTTAACTTTTATCGACCTCAGGTTCTTCCACCCTATAAAAAAAAAAGTGCAAGATCTGATTCCCAAAAATTGTGGGGAGAGCAGGATTCGAACCTACGAAGTCGTGCGACAGCAGATTTACAGTCTGCCCCAGTTGGCCACTTTGGTATCTCCCCAAATATAAGATATGCCAGTCTCAGACATACACTTAATTTCCTATCCAAGAGCCGATGAAGGGATTCGAACCCCCGACCTGCTGATTACAAATCAGCTGCTCTGACCAGCTGAGCTACATCGGCAATTTTAAAGAACGTTTCCGATAAATTAAACAGGGTAAAAAATATACCCCCAAAATCGGTTTGCAAATGTATTAATATTATCTTGGAAGAACAAAGAAAAAAGATACAAATTTTTATAAAAAAGACACTTACCTCTTTTTGCGATCTTTTTGCTTGGTTATCTGCTTCTTCAGAGCATCAATTACCAGGTCTGTAGACTCCTCAAAAGTCTTACTTTGCTTTTTCGCAAACAGAGGCCCGCCGGGGTACTCCAACTTCACCTCTGCCAGCTTATTCTCCTTTTCCTGATCATTGTCCAGTCGAAGGTAAACTTCAGCACTTACTATATCATCACTGTACTGTTTTAGTTTGTTAACTTTTCCTGTTACAAACTCCAATAATTTCTTGTCTGCATCGAATTTAACTGAATGGATCTGGATATTCATAGCTTTTTCTCCTTATTTTGAAGCCCGGGGATGGGCCAGATTATAAACACTTTTTAATTTTTCAAAAGTTGTATGCGTGTAAATCTGTGTGGCCGACAGATTGGCATGTCCAAGTATCTCCTTTATCGAATTCAGATCAGCCCCGTGATTTAACATATGTGTTGCAAATGTGTGCCTCAAAACATGAGGACTTTTCTTTTCAACCGTAGTAACCAGGGCAAGGTACCTGATCACTATATTATAAACGAATTTATCATACAATTTGTTTCCCCTGTCAGTAATAAAAAACCACCCTCCCTTATTCTCAAATCCGACATCATTCCTTAACAATAAATACTTCTCAATATTTTTAATAAATGATTCTGCAAGTGGTATTATTCTCTCCTTATTTCTTTTACCTTTAACCTTTACACTTCGGTCTTTTAGATCAATATCTGAATCCTTAAGCGAGACTAATTCTGCACGCCTCATCCCGGTAAGATAAAACATCTCAATAATAGTCTTATTTCTAATTCCAGGGAAATCATTTCCAAAATTATAAGTATCCAATAGTTTTTCGAGTGATACTTCCTCTACAAACACAGGAAGCCTTTTACGTCTCCTGGGCAATATAACCTTTTCAACCGGATCTGTATATATAAGCTTCTCCCTTCTTAAATACCTGTAAAAAGATCTCAGACCGGAAATCTTCCTATGGACAGATGCCGCAGAATAGCCAGATTCCATAAGACTCACAACCCAGGCCCTGATATCAGAGCTAGCGACTTCAAGCGGGTTTTCGCTACCCGTATGTGCTGATAAAAATGCATAATACTGCCCCAGGTCGTTCCTGTAAGAACTGACAGTGTGCTGAGAATAATGTTTCTCAAACTGAATATACTCTAGAAATGATTCCTTATATCCCATAAAGGAACCCTAAACTGGTTAATGGAAAAACAACCCCGAGATCTACTCTTCTCCCTCCTGGAGCTGCTGTATGTAAATCGCTTTTTTGATCTCTTCTCTGCGACGAACAGAAGGCTTAATAAACGCCTGACGAGACCTTAGTTCACGAACCACACCAGTCTTTTCAAACTTACGCTTAAACTTCTTTAATGATCTCTCAATGTTTTCGCCCTCTTTTACCGGAACAATTATCATAATTATTTTCTCTGTTTTTATTGAGCCGCAAAGATAGAAAGTCTCTTCTTTTTCTCAAAATATTTTTACAAATAAATTACCCACTATCTGATAATACCATAATCCTCCTTTCTTTAGTAATTATTAATCATCTATAAATTTAATAAAACAAAGAGTCAAAAGCAAGTCTTATCGGTCTATAATAACACTATCGCAAAAAGAAAAATACAGGGCAAACTTATCAATATCATTCTTTGAAAGGATGTTATTACGGAGCAGATCCTTAAATGATAATATACAACCCTTATGCTCCCGGTAATTAAGAATATCCTCGGTGTGTTTTTTTGTTGTATAGGGATGTCTTATAATCTCCTTATAATCTGCCGAATTAATATCTATTTTCCTGATTAATGTAGTGTCGATAAGAATATAGCCTCTTATAGCCTCTACCACGGCAGAATCGAGTCCGTATACTTCAGATAATTGCATGATATTATGGAAACCTCCCAACAGCTCGCGGTACTTAACAATCCTGGGGCCAAGCACTTCTCCAATACCAGGCAGTGTAACCAGCTGAATAGAATCTGCACTGTTTATCTCCACCGGTATAAATACCTTTTCACTCTTATGTGCAGCATATTCTTCCACATAAACCTCCCTGACAGACACCTCCGCATTTTTAATACTTAAGGCAGCTCTGTGGCTAATATTTATATAGGGAATAAGACTGTCCTGCATGGCCACGGAGATACCGTATACCTTTCTGAAATCATCAGCTCCGGTAAAAACAGCTCCACTCTCCCTGTAGTTTATCAGCGTGTTTGCCTGCTTAGTGGAAAGGCCCAGCTTTATGAGATCCTCGAAAGAAACGGTATTTGGATCAAATTCAAATGCTTCTGCAGGCACAACAGAATCAATCAAAGAAGTCACGGGCTTATAGTTCCCTGGCAGTTCAGCTATTGCTTCTTTATTTCCAATAATTATAAGTCTTGATAAGATAATGGCAGTTACCACTATTATAAGAATTAGCGATCCTACTCTTTCGCTGCGTGAATAGCCAAAAAGGCCATATAGCATTTTCCTTAAATCCATATAACTATTAAGCAGTGAGACACTGCAAGATACAAAATAATGAACACTATGAATACTTCCTGATCTCCCCCTTCCTGAGGCGGGTCATATAATTCTTCATATCACCGGCAACTTCGGGAGCCAGGATAAAAAGTCCGATAATATTTGGGAAAGCCATTGTCAGAACCATCATATCTGAGAATGCTATTACATTATCAAGAGAGGAGGATGCGCCCACCACCGTAAAAAAGAGAAAGAAAGAATAATAGATATAGTTTGACACATTCTTTACTCCTGTAAGTTTCCGTATTGGATTACCAAGCAAAAAATTAAAACCCTTAAGTCCGTAATACGACCAGGAGATCATAGTTGAAAATGCAAAACAAAGTATTGCGACAACCAGCAGGTAAGGAAACCATGGAAATACAGATCCGAATGCTGCCGATGTAAGTTCCGTTCCCTCAAGGCCAAAAGAGGGCTTATGAAAGCCAGTAAAAATAATAACCAGGGAAGTCATGGTGCAAATTATAACCGTATCTATAAAAGGCTCAAGCATAGCAACTATACCTTCCTTAACAGGCTCATCTGTTTTAGCTGCCGAATGAGCAACAGCGGCCGATCCAACACCTGCTTCATTTGAAAAGGCTCCACGTCTGAAACCTGTTATAATTACTCCAATAATACCTCCCTTTATTGCAAGCGGGTCGAAAGCGCTTTTTAATATTAATACAAATACATCATCAACAAGCCTGAAATTTATAAAAATTATTACCAGTGCTGCACCAATATAGAGAGCTGCCATAAAAGGGACCAGCCTGGATGTTACCCTGGCTATTGATCTTATCCCACCAAAAACAACAATAACAATAAGAAATGAAAGGCCTATACCAAACCAGAATCCTGATCCTTCAAGAGCAGGGATTACTGTCGCCAGTTGTACAAAACTCTGGTTAGACTGGAGCATATTGCTGCCGCCAAAAGAAGCAAGGACCATCATTATTGCACTGAAAACTGCAAGTACCTTACCAAGCACCCCGAGATTTCTTTTCTTTAAAGCCTTACTTAGATAGTACATAGGTCCCCCCGACACCTTACCTTCTTCGTCTATATTCCGGTATTTTAGTCCAAGGGTACACTCTGAAAATTTTAAAGACATGCCAAAAAAACCCGCCAGTATCATCCAGAATGTTGCACCAGGTCCACCAAGGGTGATAGCAATGGCTACCCCGGTAATATTACCCAGCCCGACTGTTGCCGAGAGAGCCGTTGTAAGAGCCTGAAAGTGACTCACCTCTCCTTTGGAACCGGGTTTATCGTATTTGCCACGAATAAGACTGAATGCATGGCGAAAGGCCCTGATATTTATAAACTTCATTCTGAAGGTAAAAAAGACACCCCCGAGAACAAGCCATAAAACCACGATTGGTATATCAGCGTCTGTATTTATTCCAAGTGCCTTTACAGGATCCCAGAAAAATACCTTCTCAAGAACAGATACTACAGGACCGAATGACTGATCAATTCTATCGCTTATACCTGTAGGTTCAATCATTAACAAGTATTTAAGAGGTCTAGTAAAATCAGATCTTATTACCCAGGAATCCTAAACCGTAAAGGAATACAAATGTTATTGCAATTGGTGCAATAAATTTTACTATAAGCATAAATAGTTTAAATAGCCTTACATTAAGCGCTCCCGAATTGGTAATTTCATCTTTCACCTTATCCTTGCCCAGGTACCATCCTACAAAAACAACAATCAGAATAGCTCCCAGTGGTAAAAGTATATTTGCCGATAACTCATTAAACCAGGAAAAGATCGTCCTGTCGAGAAAAACAGCATCTTTTAACGGACCGAATGATAGTGTTGCAAAAATCCCTACAAAAGAGATTGCGATTGATCCTATAATTGTGGCCTTTTTTCTTGTCATATTCAGCTCCTCCGAAAAATAAGCTACAACAACCTCAAGTACAGAAACAGTTGATGTAAGAGCAGCAATAGCAAGAAGAAGAAAGAAAATTATAGAGAAAATATGTCCCCCGGCCATCTGGGCAAAAATATTAGGAAGCACAATAAATACAAGTCCAAAACCTTCAGCAGGGTCTATATTGTATGCAAAAACAGCTGGAAATATCATAACACCAGCAAGTATTGCTATCATAGTATCGGCAGCACTAACCTGAAGAGCCATTACCGGCAGATTTTCCTTTTTACTTATATAGGAGCCATAGGTTATCAGTGTACCCATACCAATACTGAGCGAAAAAGCAGCCTGACCCAGCGCATCAAGCACCACTGACCAGGTGATTTTTGAAAAATCGGGTTTAAATAAAAACACAAGACCTTCCTTAGCTCCATCCAGAGTAAGCGACCTTGCACAGATTACAAGTATAAGTACAATAAGCAGGGGCATCAGAATTTTTGTATATTTCTCTATCCCCTTTTTAACTCCTGAAAATACAATATATCCTGTAAGGAACATAAAAACAAGCTGCCAGATCAGAGGTCTGAAAGTACCCGACTGGAATGCTTCAAAAGTACTTTTTAATTGCTCAGAATTCTTACCACTGAAAGAATTTCCTATGGCCTGAACCAGATACTCAAGAGTCCAACCGGCAATAGTACTGTAGAAGGCAAGGATCAAAAAGGCCGAAACAATGCCCATCAAACCTATCAGGTACCATTTCTTTCCCGGGGCCAACTTCTTAAACGATCCAAGAGCATTCCTCTGCGCCCTTCTTCCAATAGTAAGCTCGGCCAGCATTACCGGAAATCCTATCCCAAGGATAAATAACAAATAAATCAGAAGAAATGCTCCGCCACCATTTTCTCCTAAAACATAGGGAAACCGCCATATATTACCTAATCCTACAGCAGAGCCTGCTGCAGCTGCAATAACACCTAACCTGCTACCAAATGCATCCCTTTCCGATATATCATTACCAAGCATATTATGATTTGTTTCTTATTTAATAAAAATTTTAGCTGCCTAAATTCGGTAGAATTGTTATCATATGCAAATGTTTAAAAATAGGTTTAGAATGAGTTTGAAAGGTTTGAAGATAATTACCCCTTTTGCCTTTTGCCTTTTGCCTTTTGCCTTTTGCCTTTTGCCTTTTGCCTTTTGCCCTACAACTTCTTAAAATGGATATCCTATACCGAAGCTAAGGTTAAAATCGTCTCTCCAGCTAAGATCACGGTTACTCATAATCCATTTTGAGGCTTCAGGAATCTGGGGGTCTCTTAATTTCATACCAAGGTCTGTACGAAGGATAATAAAATTCAGATCAAACCTGAATCCTAATCCTGTACCTACAGCAAACTCCTTGTAAAACCTGTCGAACTCAAAATTTGCTCCCGGCCTGTCTTCATCAATATTATAGGTCCAGATATTACCAGCATCAAGAAACATGGCTCCCTCCAGGATCCAGAATAGTTTAAATCTGTATTCAGCATTAAGTTCTATTTTTATATCAGCTGTGGAATTGTAAAAGGAAGAGCTGGAAGGGATATAAGATCCCGGTCCGAGCGATCTTACCTGCCAGGCCCTTATCCCGTTCGCACCCCCGCTGAAATACTGCTTTTCAAAGGGCATTCCTTCTGAATTACCATAGGGAATACCGATGCCGGCAAAAGCTCTGTAAACAATTGAGCTCACATCATTAAGTGTACGGTTATACCTGATATCAATATCTCCTCTTACATACTGAGCAAAACTCTGATTAAAGATACTATAGCTACCATCCACCTTCTCACTTTTTGCAAGATCAAATGCAGCGGCCATAAGGTTACCGGCCAGCTCACCATTAAACTTAAAATACCAGTAACTCCTGGCCTTATTAATATTCTGACTATTATATATATACGTATAGTTTCCTCCAACTATCATTATATCCTTATAACTGTAGGCCAGATAGGATGATGTATCAATATCCATTTCAAACTCCGGGTCTATATACGGGAGACTGACAACGTTCAGCTGTAAGGGATTAATGCTATGCGACTCGAAATTACCTGACTTCCATTTATAACCAAAGGTGGCATTTGCCACTGTTCTGGTATAAACAGGCATCTTCTGATAGTTATATGCTGTTTGTATGGTTGTCTTAGGATTGTATTTCTTTATAAACTTTTCACTTTCAAGAAATGGAAACAGGAATCTTGGCAGAGTCAGAGAAGTCTCAAAACCATATTCCTGGGTACTCCTCGACCCTGAAATTTTTTCTTCGAGTGCTTCATACGATCCCTTGATTTTCATATTAAGCTGCTCTGCTCCCCTGAAAAGGTTTTTATGCTGATAAACCAGATTAACAGCACCTCCCAGATTCCCGGCAGAATTAGTACCCTCAAGTTCTATTCTGAATGCCTGCTTAACAACCGGTGTAATCTGTACAACACAATTAAGCATTATCTCTCCTCTTTCATTTGTAATAAGCGGATCAGTCTCGTAGTACCTGATATTAACTCTTCCAAAAGCCTGGAGCGAACCCAGGTGTCCCTGAGATTGTTCGGTATTTGTTACCTGGAACAATTCACCTCTTTTAATATAGAGTGACTGTATTATAACATCATATTTTACCGAAGGAACAGCAAGGTTTGAGATAAAGTAAACACCATCATAGTAAGTGGTATCCTGACTTAATAAATAACCCTGCCTGTCGTCGAGAGCAGCCCTGGGGTCAAAATCGGGATAGATATAAACATCTTTTATCCGGTAACGCTTATGATGACTTTCAGTAATTCTGTTATTCGGACCAATATGCTCTGCCAGTTTAACCAGGTATTCTATATCAACGGTCCTGTCTCCCAGGGTTGAATCCACCCTGAAATTTATATTATCGCGTGAAAAGCCATAAAAACCCAGATCCTTTATCAACCTTTCTACTCTCAGTCTCTCAGCCTGTAAGCGGTCTACATCATATATTTCACCCCTCTCAATAATACAACTTACCGAATCCATATATATAAATTTACGAAGGGTGGTATCCTCTACGCTATAGGTAATATTTCTTACACGGTAAGGCTCACGGGCATGAATATCGTAAGTAATATTAGCCCTCTTCTTCCTAATAAAATAATCTGCATCAACAGTAGCATTGAAGTATCCTTTTGAAAACAAGAAATTTTCAAGTTGTTCTGTCGATTTTGAAGCAGTAAAAGGATCAAAAACCACAGGCTCCTCTCCTATTCTTCTCAGCCATCCGTGAGGCCAGGCTTCCTTTTCAATATTGGAAAGATTGTACAGGCCCAGATGAAACCGGGCACCAAAAATCTTTTTATTTGGCGACTGCTTAATATAGGGTAAAAGGTCGCTCTTCCTGATATCATTATTATCAATTTTTATTTCCGACTTATCGAGCAGACTCTCCTCTTCTATTATATATTTTGTTGGATTACAGGCAGCTGCAAGCAGCATAATTATAAGGCTTCCCGTAATTAATAGCGACCTATTATTTTTATTTGGCGTAAAATATTTCAAAATTTGCAACACTATTCCGCAAATATATTAATAATTAGTATCAATTTTATCTAAAATATCATCTCGAAAGTATGTTAAGTAATAAGCAGACCAAACTTATCAGATCGCTGCAAAAGAAGAAACAAAGAGATATTTCAGGACTCTATGTTATAGAAGGCGACAAACTTGTAAGAGAGTATCTTGAAGCAGGTGAGGAGATATCTCTACTGGCAGCTAAACCCGAGTGGATAGCAACATTACCCTCATACCAGCTGGAAAGGATCGAACATATTGCAGAATTAAACTATGCTGAACTAAAGAACGTCAGTTCGCTTACAAGTCCCCATAATTCACTTGCCCTGGTCAGAATTAAGAAAAAAGAGCTATTTAAAGATAAGATTAAAGGTAATCTGTCACTGGCTCTGGATTTTATCCAGGACCCCGGTAACCTGGGTACAATTATCAGAACTGCAGCATGGTTTGGAATAAGGAATATTATCTGTTCCGCCAACTGTGTCGATGCTTATAATCCCAAAGTTATCCAGGCTACGATGGGAGGGCTGCTGGTATGCGATATTTATTATACTGATCTTTCTGAATTTCTGGAAGGGGCTTCCAAAAGTGGAATTAATATCTACGCAGCCACCCTCGACGGAAAATCAATGTACGAAGAGGAACTGGATAACAATGGCATTATTCTGCTGGGAAATGAATCAAACGGTATCTCAGAAGAACTTATTCAATTTGTTACAAAAAAAATAATGATCCCTGCCGGATCAATACCCGGACCCGGCATTGAATCCCTCAACGTTGCTACATCAGCAGCTATTATCTGCAGTGAATTTGCCAGAAGAAAGAAGAGCTGAAAAACTACTCAAAATGAAATGCCAGCACCCATATTCGCGAATGAAGTGCTTCGATAGCATTAGCATATTGAGCATAACCCGGAGCCGGTTCATGCACGAGTACATCACTTAGCCCGGTCGACATTTTAAGTTCTACGGCCAGCTTAAAATATGGAAGGTATATATCCAGTCCGGCGCCTGCTTCATAATATAAATCCGGCCTCTTGAGCCTGAGATAAACAGGCTCTTCATCATCATACTCTTTTCGTCCGGCAAGGTCGTATCTGAAATTCAGTCCTGCTACCAGGTAGGGCCTGAAATTATTAAGCCTGTCGCCCTTTGTCTTTACAAGGAGAGGAAATTCAAGAAATGATGATTCCAGCTTCTGCCGGTCATCATACAATTCCTGATCCTTGTAATATATCATATTCCTCTGGCCAAAAGAAACACCAGGTAAGAACCTTATATCAAAATACTTTAAGGGCTTATAATCAATAATTACCTGGATATTTATTCCGGGCTGCAGGAAACTAACTTCCGGGTAGAGAGAATCGACAGCATAATATTCCTGCGACTTGCTGGTATTAAAGTCAAGAGCATTAAACCCAATGCTGAAACCAAAGTGCAGAATCTTGTCATCATAGGTTGATGAATTCTTTGGTTTCTGTCGCTGAGCATAAGCGTTTATACCTCCTGCCAGCAAAAGCAGTATAATTATATATCCAGAACTACGCCTCACTTTTATTACTCCTGATAATTATTACCCAAATATATTAAACTTATTCTTCAGAATTATATTGTACCAGATACTCTTTCCCATCCACTCATCCACTCATCCAC
>CAZWLP010000075.1:0-11280 GCA_964634565.1 uncultured Rikenellaceae bacterium
GCTCACGCACCAGCTCCCCGGAATGAAATGATCTGCTTGCATCGTCTGCCCCAAGTGGTTCTGCCGCAAATACTTTAACATTTGCATTAAGGCCCTTCACTGCTGTTGCAGTACCGCTGAGCAATCCCCCTCCTCCAACCGGACAAACAACAATCTCGAGCTTAGCGACGTCTTCCATCATCTCAAGTGAGGCTGTTCCCTGTCCGCATATTACATTAAAATTATCATATGGATGAATAAATGTTGCCCCTGTTTTATCTATAATTTTTTGTGCTGTTGAAATTCTTGCCGCCAGTGTCGGTTCGCAATAACTTATCACAGCTCCATACCCTGCAACTGCCACCTTTTTTACTTCAGGTGCTGTTGAGGGCATAACAATATAAGCCCTGATTCCAGCCTGTTTAGCTGCGAGCGATAAGGCAGCTGCATGATTGCCTGAAGAATGTGTTATCACTCCCTTTGATTTTTCGTCTTCCGATAACATCATTATTGCGTTTGTGGCTCCTCTGAATTTAAATGCTCCAACCTTTTGAAAATTTTCACATTTAAAATATAATTCAGCACCAAAAACCGAGTTCAGATATGATGAAGACATTAAGGGTGTTCTGTGAACAAAGGGCCTTATCCTTTGATAAGCTTCCTGAATATCTTTTAATAAAGGCATCTCTGTTTCTTCCATGGGAATAAAATATTTGAGATTAAAAATACAAAAAAGGGTGTCAATAACATGACACCCCTTCTTATAATCTTATAATCTTAAAATCTTAAAATATACTATATGCAACAGTCAATCCTGCCATCACAACAGAGATCATTGTCATAAGCTTAATCAGTATATTAAGCGAAGGTCCTGAAGTATCCTTAAAAGGATCACCAACAGTATCTCCAACAACACCTGCATGGTGAGCATCTGAGCCCTTGCCTCCATAGTTGCCTTTCTCAATATATTTTTTTGCATTATCCCATGCACCTCCTGAATTATTCAGAAAAACTGCAAGGGTAAATCCGGCCGTAAGACCTCCGGCCAGAAGACCAACAACACCAGCAACACCCATAACAACACCAACTGCGATTGGAACAAGAATTGCGAGGAAAGATGGTACTATCATCTCCCTCTGAGCTCCTTTTGTTGAAATGGCCACGCACTTTGCATACTCCGGAGTACCGGTTCCTTCAAGAATTCCGGGAATTTCTTTAAACTGACGTCTTACTTCATCAACCATTGCACCTGCAGCCCTTCCGACAGCCTTCATTGTCATGGCACAGAATAAAAATGCCATCATGGCTCCAATAAAGAGTCCGCCAAGAAGAATAGGATTAAACAATGACAGGTTGTATGCTGAAACAAAATCATCAATATGTGCTGTAGCTATCTGTACGGCAGTCTGACCTTCTTCGAGAGCAGGAACACTATCATTATAGAACAGTACATTTCCAATCTGCTCAAATCCTTCAACACTCTTATCTGCCAGTTTACCAAGCCACAGACGTACTTCTTCCATATATGCAGCAAGAAGGGCCATAGCTGTAAGTGCAGCAGACCCAATTGCAAATCCTTTTCCTGTAGCAGCGGTTGTATTACCAAGCATATCAAGTGCATCTGTTCTCTCCCTTACTTCAGGAGGAAGATCTGCCATCTCAGCATTTCCGCCTGCATTATCAGCTATCGGTCCGAACGCATCAGTAGCAAGAGTAATACCAAGTGTTGAAAGCATACCTACAGCAGCAAATCCAATCCCGTAAACACCATGTGCAAATGAAGTAAATCCTCCTGCAAAACCATATGCAGCAATTATACCAAGTACTATAGTTACAACAGGTATCCAGGTTGAGTACATACCAACAGCTATACCATCAATAATGGTTGTTGCCGGTCCCTGCTGAGCCTGTCGTGCAATGCCCTGAGTGGGCTTATATTCATCAGATGTAAAATACTCTGTTCCCTGACCAATTACCACACCGGCAACAAGACCTGCTACAACAGATCCGAATATGCCCCAGGTGATCCAGCCAGCCAGTGCCATACCTGCAATAACCACAAGAATAAGAAATGAACTTCCTCCTGTTCCAAGCAATAAGGCATTAAGCAGGTTCTTTTGAGTAGCACTTTCCTTTGTCCTTACCATATATATACCTACGATAGAAAGAACAATACCAACAGCAGCCACAATCATAGGCGCAATAACTGCGCTGTACTGCATCTCAGTACTTAACATAGGCAGTGCTGCTCCAAGAGCTGCAGTTGCTAAAATAGATCCGGCATAAGATTCATATAAGTCGGCTCCCATACCTGCTACATCACCAACATTATCACCAACATTATCAGCAATAGTCGCCGGGTTTCTTGGATCATCTTCAGGTATACCTGCTTCAACCTTTCCAACCAGGTCGGCACCCACATCAGCTGCCTTGGTATAAATACCTCCACCAACACGGGCAAATAAGGCCTGGGTTGAAGCACCCATACCGAAGGTAAGCATTGTAGCAGTAATTTCTACCATTTTCTGCTTCTCGGTTGTTCCCTCGTGAACAAAAGTCAGTCCCAACCAGTGAAGTCCCTGCTCCATATGATCGGGTGTAAAAATTGCCTTTGTCAGAAGAAGGAACCAGGCTGAAATATCAAGAAGTGCAAAACCTACAACAACAAGTCCCATTACGGCACCCGATTTAAACGCGATTTGCAGTCCCTGGTTAAGCGACTTTGAAGCTCCGTGTGCGGTTCGTGCCGATGCAAATGTGGCAGTCTTCATTCCCAGGAATCCGCATAATCCTGAAAACATACCACCAGTAAGGAAGGCAACCGGCACAAAGGGATTCTGAACTCCCATATAGGCCAATATAGTCAGGAAGATTACAAGAAAGATAAATACTATTCCTACTACCTTGTACTGACGGGTTATATAGGCCATTGCACCATCTCTTACGTACTGGGCAATTTCCTTCATCCTGTCTGTTCCTTCAGAATTCTTCATCATAATTTTGAAGAAGATCCAGGCAAACAGTAAAGCAGTCACCGAAGCGACCGGTACAATCCAAAATAACTTACTAAGCATAGAATAAGGGTTTTATGTTATACATATATCTGTTCCGGGTTTTGCTAAGATTTTATCTTTATGTTCAATTGTGCAAAAATATACCATTTTTTCATTTGAACGGGCCAAATATAATATTAAAATATTAAATGTACATATCTGTATATTTGTATAATAACTAAAACAGCCGGTGAGATTTAATTCCCCCCGGCTGTTTTTATAATTTAATCCTTAAAATAAAAGACCTGTTATTACTTCTTATTCTTTACATACTTATCGAGCCATTGGAGTGTTTCCCACTGAACATGCATAACCGACTCCCTGGCTGCGTATCCATGACTTTCGTTAGGAAGGAATACCAGTCGAACGGTAGCTCCATGCCCCTTAAGAGCGCCATAATATCTCTCGCTCTGAATGGGGAAGGTACCACTGTTATTATCGGCCAGACCGTGTATTAACAGTATCGGATCCTTAACCTTATCTGCGTGCATAAAAGGAGCCATATAATTATACAGATCAGGTGCTTCCCAGTATGTTCTCCTCTCATTCTGGAATCCGAAGGGTGTCAGCGTCCTGTTATAAGCACCACTTCTGGCTATACCTGCAGCAAATAATCTTGTATGTGCAAGAAGGTTAGCTGTCATAAAGGCTCCATAGGAGTGTCCCCCAACAGCTACCCTTTCAGGATCTACAACGCCCATTTCAACACCCTTGTCGATTGCAGCTTTGGCATTTGCATTATTCTGTTCTCTAAAGGTATCATTGGGTTCGGTATCTCCTTCGCCAACAATTGGGAAGGAAGCATTATTCAAAATTGCATAACCCTGAGTTACCATAACAAGGATAGACAAACCACTTACTCTTGTAAATCTGTAAGGGGAACCACTAACCTGGCTGGCAGCACTGGCACTCTTATATTCACGTGGGTAGGCCCACAGTATTGCCGGCAGCGGGCCATCCCTGTCTTTATCATATCCTGCAGGAAGATATAGTTCAAAACTCAGATCAATACCATCATCCCTCTTATATTTTACCAGTTCCTTGCTTACTCCCTCAAGCATGGGATATGGATTCTCAAACGATGTTATTGCTTTCAGACTTCCTTTCTTCAGATCTCTTATATAGTAATTTGCAGGAACTTCCACAGATTCCCTGCTGGTAAGAATAAGCCCTTTGTCGATATCAATAGCATCATTAACTGATTCATAATATGGAGCCTCTGACCTCCAGAGTCTTTTTGTCGAACCGTCCTTGATTCTATACTCATCAATAAAGGGTCTGTCGCCATCAGATGATGCTCCCTGTCCTGTCAGATATAGAGATTTACCCTTATTACCAAATAATAAAACTCTCCTTCCAGACTTATTGTCTTCTGTCATAAACCTGCCAGGGTTAGCATATCTGTCATCGCTGTTGATTTCAAATATCAGCTTAAGTGTCGCTTCCGGATCATCAGGATCAAAAGAATACTGCTTTGAGACCCTTGATTTTCTCGACCTTTCACTTAATATGGCAAAATCTTCATTTCCCCATGTTATGCCTCCAAACCTCATTTTTGTTGCAACATATTCCTTCGCTTCTCCTGTAAATGGAGCTTCAAGCATATAAACCTGATCGTGATATTCCATCTCTTTATTGATATCTCCACCATCCAGAGGTTTTATCCAATATACTGTCGCAGGCTTATCGTTCCTCCAGTTAAAACCGGATGCTTCGGGGAAAGTCATATCAAGTGCTGTTATGGGAAGATTTTCCTTAAGTGGCAGTTCAGCAAGAGTCCTGACGCTATTTCCTTCTTTATCCCATACAGAAACCACTGATGGGAAATAATAAAACGGAACAATGTAGGAGAATGGTTTTACAACTTCCTCAACAATAATATAATTACCATCCGGAGAGAAATTTACATCACTGTACATACCTGCATCACCAATCTGTTTTGAAATTCCATCTTTCCAGACCATTATCACCGACCTGGTAAAATATTCAAAGACTTTCTCATCATCAGGGTTCTTAAGCAAATCCTGGAAAGTTCTGGCTGCACCTTTTTCTCCTGTATTTCCCTGAGTAACAGGACCAACAGGAACCGATGATCCCATTGGCCTTGATCCCCTGGCAGGATCAACCTTCTGATAAACAATAGAATTATCGGGCAGCCATCTGAAGTCCCCCATGATTCCATTAATATCCTGGTCAATCTTCTTTACTGACATAGAAGCAATATCTCCCAGCCAAAGCTCAATGGAATTATCAACAAAGTTGGTAAAAGCAAACTTCTTACTGTCGTCTGACCATAAAAAAGAACCCAGCATAAGATCTGAAGGTAAACCGCTTATATCTTTTAAATCATTTCCATCAATATCCTTAAGCTCAAAACTTATAGAATAAGAAGCATTACTCCTCCCGTTTATTGCTGGATCAATACGCAGGCCTCCTATACGAAGCATTTCTTTTGACATATCCTTAATCGAAGGCATTCCTGGTCTCTGAAGCAAGGCAACTATACTTTTATCGGGACTGACAGATACTCCAGGCGTAGGAGCAACATTCAGAATGTCTACTATCTCCCTGGGTGGCTTCTGATATTTTAACCCACTTTGAGCACTTAGCGATATGCTAAATGAAAATATCAGAAGAAAAGTAAATAGATTTTTTCTCATAATTGTTAATATTTAATATTCATAAATTAATTCCCATCTTTGAATACAGGCAAATCAAAGTTACTTGAAACCTCAAAATATCAAATAATTAATATTAGTTCGATATCATTTTTAATCATTATTAACATTCCTTACTTTTATCTTGTAATTACATCTGTATGCAAAAAGGTAAAATTGACTTAATCGAAAAAGCATGGGACAACAGATCTCTTCTTCGTGAAGAGAAGACACAAGATGCTATAAGAGATCTTATTGAAAAGCTGGATAAGGGAGAGATAAGGGTGGCTGAAAAAAGAGAAGATGGATGGGTGGTAAACCAGTGGGTTAAGAAAGCCGTAATACTTTATTTCCCAATCCAGAACATGCAGGTAACAGAGATTGGACCTTTTGAGTTCCACGATAAGATTGCTCTGAAAAAGAATTATAAAGAACTTGGTGTAAGGGTTGTTCCTCATGCAATAGCAAGATTCGGAGCCTATATCGCCAGGGGTGTTATTATGATGCCATCATATATAAATATTGGGGCTTTTGTTGATGAAGGGACAATGATTGATACCTGGGCAACAGTTGGATCGTGTGCACAGATAGGTAAAAATGTGCATCTCAGTGGAGGCGTTGGAATCGGAGGAGTACTCGAGCCCGTACAGGCTGCCCCGGTAATAATCGAAGATAACTGTTTTATTGGTTCCCGTTCAATAATAGTTGAAGGGGCCCATATAGAAAAGGAAGCGGTGCTGGGTGCCAATGTTGTTATTACAAACTCTACAAGAGTGATCGATGTTACAGGAAAAAAATCAGTTACCTATAATGGCTTTGTCCCTTCCCGTTCAGTTGTAATCCCCGGTTCATATACCAAAAAATTCCCAGCCGGCGAATACCAGGTTCCATGTGCCTTAATTATTGGGAAAAGAAAAGAATCAACAGATAAAAAAACATCGCTGAACGACGCATTAAGAGAACACCATGTAGCAGTCTGATCTTATCAGGACACTGAGGCAACAACAGACTTTTCATCAGTTGAACAATCCCATTCCTTAACGGTTACCGACCAGTCGCCATATTTATGAGTAAGATAATCCGGGTATTTTAGCGGAACCCTGTAGCATCTCCCCATATAGTCTATCTCCTCATATCCAAGATAATGAAGGCTGGGGGCCTTCATTACTTTCTGCTTTGCAATCCAGTATGTATCCTGCCCATTATCATATTTAACAAATATATCAGCAACAAGCTGATTTTCACGAGTTTTCCGGGAGAACATAGACACGAATGAACCAAATATTCTTTTTACTTTAAAAATTCTATATTCATCCTTCCTTATCGGTCCATGGTTAATAATACTTCGTCGACTTGTAACACGATATCCTTTTAACCATAAGCTTCTTCTATTTGAATAAAAATCAAGGCTATCAGATTCAGGAATGGAAAGATCAATATCGTGGTCCCATTCAAGAAATTCTCCATTGCGTACAAATCCCAGCAGTGTGCCTCCCTCAAGATGATAATGGATATTATTGGCTTCCATATAGTCTGTAATATCGTTTAGTAGTCTCCTGGCTTTCTTCAGATTAGCTCCTTTAATCCTTGTATTTATCATCAAATAAATTTTTATCCTAGATAAGAATATAATTCCCAATAGTAAAATCAGGAAATAGAATGGGGAAAGATAACTAAAGAACTTCGCAATATTCAGGATCTTAGTATCTTTGTTGAAATAATTTTTTACATTAGAATATGAAAATAGTAATTCTCGCAGCAGGAATAGGATCAAGGCTTGGCAACCCATACCCCAAACCACTGACAAGGTTAAATAACGGTAAGACAATAATGCAACAGCAAATAGATAATCTTTCAGGATATTTCGATATTAACGACATTATGGTTGTTGTAGGTTTTAAAAAAGATCTTGTAATGGAAGAATATCCTGATTTAAGTTTTATTTACAATCCTGAATTTGATCGTACAAATACTTCAAAAAGCCTGTTAAGAGCACTTTATAAATGTAAGGAGGATAATGTTCTATGGCTTAATGGTGATGTTGTTTTTGATGCAAATATCCTGAAGAGGCTTGGTAAATATATCGAAAAGGATAAATCCTTTGTTGCGGTAAACAACAGCTCTGTAGGGGATGAAGAAGTAAAATATTCTATCGACAATAGTGGTAATATAAATGAAATTTCAAAGCAGGTAAAAAAAGCTCCCGGAGAAGCTGTTGGAATTAACTTTATATCCACCTCCGACATTGATGCTTTTATTAAAAGGCTTGAAGAATGTGACAATAACGATTATTTTGAAAAAGGCCTCGAGCTGGCAATAGAAAAAGATAATATTAAAATTGAACCTGTAGATATCTCAGATTTCAGATGTATCGAAGTAGACTTTAAAGAAGATCTGGACGAAGCTAATAACCTCTTTTAAGATAAGGATCGAATGAAAGCTCTTCTATTTTGCCAGAATCCATATGCTTTTGGCATTCTTGAACCACTCGGAAGGGAATTAGTAAAAAATGGTGATCAGGTTCTATGGTTTGTGCCAGATAAACTCATCTTACAGTTTCCATTTGCAAAAGAATATATATTCAGCTCATCAATAAAAGATTGTATAAATTTTAATGCCGAGGTAATTTATGTTCCCGGCAATGAAGTCCCCCATTACCTTAAGGGAGTTAAAGTGCAGATATTTCACGGCTTTGCAGGAGAGAAAAAAGGGCATTTCAGAATACGACATTACTTCGATCTTTACCTTACTCCCGGACCATGGTTTACATCAAAATTTAATAAACTGGCTTCAAAATATAAGGATTTTACAGTAACAGAAACGGGATGGAGCAAGCTCGATACTTTATATTCTGTTAAAGATGACGGATCCTTACTGAGAAATCAAACACTGGGAAAAAGTAATAAGAAGTACCTGATCTTATATGCTCCTACTTTTTCACCATCGCTTACCTCTGCTGATAATTCATTAAACCATATTATTGAACTATCCAAACATGACGACTACCATGTAGTTGTCAAGTTCCATGATCTTACTTCAAAGAAAATAGTCAGTAAATATATTGAAGCTGCATCTGCAAATAAACATCTGGAAATAGCAGAAGATAAGAATATACTTCCCTGGATAAAAGCTGCCGACCTGATGATTAGTGATACATCCTCGGCTGTATATGAGTTTCTATTATTAGATAAACCTGTAATTACTATAAAAAGCAGGTCAAAGCATATCAAATGGGAAGATATTTCTGATCCTTCCTTCCTTATAAGCAGTGTAAGCGACAACCTGCTTAATGATCCTCTAAAAGATGAAAGGCTTTGGTTTGTACAAAATTACCATCCTTATAAAGATGGTAAATCATCAGGCAGGATGATCGAAGCTGCCAAAGAGTATATACATAACAATGGCGTTCCGGAAAAAAGAAAACTCAGATGGTCAAGAAGGGTTAAAATAAACAGGATGTTCGGAAAATTAGGTCAATATGTATAAGAGCTCGGAGATCAGGGAGGCATTAACAGCGCTTTATGAAGGCAGGATAATACTATACCCAACCGATACCATCTGGGGATTGGGATGCGATGCAACAAACAGCCAGGCAGTTGAAAGAATTTTTAGTATTAAGAAAAGATCTGATACAAAAAGCATGCTGGTTCTGCTTGAGAATGCAAATATGCTCAGACAGTATATTAAAGATATTCCGGATGTTGCCTGGGAATTAATAGATGTAAGTGAAAAACCTCTTACAATAATATATCCCGGGGCGCGAAACCTTGCTCCGAATCTTATAGGAGTGGATGGAACTATCGGAATAAGAATAGTTAAGGATCCTTTTTGCCAGGAATTAATCAGGAGATTCAGAAAACCTATTGTTTCTACCTCTGCTAATATCAGTGGTTTGCCGGCACCTTCGATATTTGACGAAATAGCTGATGAAATAAAAGAGGCTGCCGACCATATCGTCTCATGGAGACAGGATGATCTGCAGCCTGCTAAAGCTTCATCGATTATTAAACTTAATTCCGGCGGTCTTTTCTCAATTATCCGCTAAAAAGATTTTACTCTGCCCGAACCCGACGATTTTGCATCTACATTAGGATCACCCTTAAAATAAAGGCTTCCTGAGCCGGATATTCTGGCTGACAGTGCATCTTCAGCCCATATCTTGCATCGACCGCTTCCGGATATTGAAACATTAGCGTCTCTGAGTTTAAAGTTTTCAGCTGTTATACTTCCTGATCCGCTTATTCTGATATCAGCAAGGTCAGCACCTGATCCTTCTGTAAGAACACTCCCCGAACCAGAAATACTAATATTTATCTTATCTGCTGTCAGATCATCAAGCCTTATTGAACCACTACCGCTAACACTGATATCAAGGTCGTTACAATTCAGTGATCCTTCGTTCTCCAGGTAGCCTGATCCCGACATACTCAATCCGTCTATTTCAGGCATTGTGATATATGCAGTAAGTTTCTTGTTTCTTGCCTGCCTCCAATCCGGTTTACGAATAAGTAACTTGCCATTTACTACCTTTGTAGTTACCTCATCCAATAAGTCCTGGTCACCTTCAAGAGTCACACTGAGCTGGCTGCCCTGTTTTATAAAAACCTTACCCGATATACCAAAGGATACAGCAGAGAAATTGTCTGTATCTCTTCTCTCTTTCACCTGGGCAAACCCGGATAGTGAGAGAAATAAGACTGCTAAAGTTGATACCATAATTTTTTTCATGTCCGTCCTGTTTTCTGATTAATTAATATAAAGACGGATCATCTTCTGGTATGCTGCAAGGATAATTAATTATATATTGACAGAATCGATCCCTTCAGGAAGTTCCAGGATTATTATCTTATTAATATTATCCGTTGCTATTATAATTTCCTCGCTGTAGGGGATTAATATTGCTTCTGACTTGCCTTTGCTTAATTCCAGCATAATCTGCATAGGAAAGGATACAACCTTCTTTATTTTACCTATTTCACGCCTGTCAGCATCCAATACCATATAACCTGTAAGGAAGATTGGCAATTTACTGTCTGAATAGCTGATCAGAGTCTCTTTATCTGTATAAACCCTGCAGCCAACAAACTCAAGGATGCTGCTGTCTGAATTGTAATAATCGAATTTAGCATAAAGGGTATTAGAAGATAATTCCTTTACCCATTCAAAAAAAAACGGAACCGGCCTGCCGTCTATTTCAACGAACACCGATTCCATTTCATTAATCTTTTCAGAAATTTCTCCTTCAAGGGCAATCACCACAGCACCATGAAATCCATGTACTTTAATGATTTTTCCGAGTAATATTAACTCATTTATTTGCACGGGAACCCCCCTGCTATTGGTTATCTACTCCTTGCTCTCTTTAGGCTTCTCTTTCTCAGCCTCTTCTACAGGTTTCTCAGTTTCTTCGGCCTTTTCCTCAACCTTTTCAACCTCTTTCTCAGCCTCTTCAACAGGTTTCTCAGTTTCTTCAGCCTTTTCCTCAACCTTTTCAACCTCTTTCTCAGCCTCTTCAACAGGTTTCTCAGTTTCTTCAGCCTTTTCCTCAACCTTTTCAACCTCTTTCTCAGCCTCTTCAACAGGTTTCTCAG